>CAYWNQ010000170.1:0-4626 GCA_964459695.1 uncultured Halobacteriales archaeon
GTCTGGGCGGGACTGAAAGGGGCCGCCCGCTCGATCCGGTGAGACGACGTAAGCACCGCAGTGAGGGAGCGAAGCGACCGAACGAGGAGCGCAGCGAGTCGCAACCGGTCGAGCGGGCGGGGGCTTTCCAGGCGGTATTGAGGGAACGATCCTAAACTGAACAGTGCCCGGTAGGGTGGCGAATACTTTTTCCCGGAGCCCGGCAAGTCTTGCCGACGGAGGCGCATGCCAGTGCGACACGAACTCGTGACTGCGGCGGTGGTCGTAGCACTGCTCGTCTCAGGCGCCGGCGGCGCGGTGGCTGCGGACGCGCCCGCCGACGCCGGGACGGAACGGCTGTCCATCCCGGACGACGGGGTCGACCCGCGACCGACGAACGACTCCGCCGGGGAGTACCGACCGATCGAGCCCTCCCAGGACTTCACGGACAAACCGGTCCGGCTCGAGACCTTGCCCGACGAGGTCTCGAACGGCTCGGCGAGCGCGTCCGCCGGGGCCGCGTCGAGCGACTCCATCGTGATGGACCCGGGCGACGACGGGTCGGACCACCCGTTCGTCGGGACGACAAAGCAGTACCTCGGCTCCGACCAGGGCTCGTACTACTTCAAGCCGTACACGCTGGTGGCCGTTAGCGACGAGATGGAGGTCTGGGTCGCCGACAATCTGTCGTGGCCGGCCGACGACCCGCGGGCGGACCCGGTCATCACGGAGGCCCAGGCCGAGTCGATGGCGCGGCAGTTCGACGAGAACATGTACCCGGTCGAGACCGAGACGTTCGGCCAGCCGGACGCCCGGAACGGGACCGAGTCGCTGCTGGAGCAGCTCGGGACGGTTCCCGATGACTACTACGCGACCGGTGCGGACGACGACTCGAACCGGAGCGTCCTGCTTGTGGACAACGTCCGGGACCAGAACTACTACGACCCGGACTACCCGCTGTACATCGCGGGCTTCTACTCGCCGACCATCCAGACCTACACCGACCGGAACGTCATCACGGTCGACGCCTACGACTGGGCTGAGGTCAACGAGACCAACCGGCGGACCGGCTACGAGGGGACGCTGGCCCACGAGTACCAGCACCTCATCCACGCCGACCTGGACGGCGACGAGACGACCTGGGTCAACGAGGGGATGTCTGACTACGCCGAGGTCATCACCGGCTACGGCGTCCCGCAGGGCCACCTCTCGGCCTACGAGGCGATGCCCTCGAACTCGCTGGTCAACTGGGAGGACCAGGGCGCCATCAACGTCCTCGCGGACTACGGCGTCGCCTTCGCGTGGACGATGTACCTCGAGGACCAGTACGACCGCGAGTTCGTCTCGAACCTCGCGAGCGACGACGAAAACGGGGTCGAGAGCGTCGAGAACACGCTCGAGGAGACCGGCGCCGACCGGGACTTCTACGAGCTCTACCAGGACTTCTCGACCGCCGTGGTCACCGACCAGCTCGGCGAGGCCCGCAAGGACGAGTACACCTTCGGCAACCTCGACGTCAGCGTGAACACCTCCAACGGCGTCGAGACCGCAGGGGTCTGGGGCGCCGACTACCGGACCGTCGACACCGCCGACCGGGGTCCCATCTCGGGCGTCACGGTCTCGGGCACGGAGTTCGTCGACACCCAGTGGTCGACCGCCACCGATCCGGTCACCGAGGAGGGCCAGGTCCTGTACAGCGGCTCGGGCAACCTGCTCGACCGCCACGCCATCGTCGAGGTCGACCTCTCCGACGCTCAGGACCCCACGTTGGAGTTCGACTCCTACCAGCGCATCGAGCAGAACTGGGACTACGGGTTCGTGCAGGTCTCGACCGACGGCGGCGAGACCTGGCACAGCCTCGCGAACGAGAACACCGACGCCTCGCCAAGCTCCTCCGCGCACCCGCGGGTCGCGGCGAACGTCCCCGGGCTGACCGGCGACACCGACGGCTGGCAGCACCAGACGTTCGACCTCGGGGCCTACGCGGGCAACGACAGCGTCCTGGTCTCGCTCCGGTACGTCACCGACTGGGCGTTCGTGAAGGATGGTTGGTACGTCAGGAACGTCTCGGTGGCCGGCGAGTCCGTCCCGACGGACACCGCCGAACCCTACATGAGCGAACGGGAGGCCACCGACGACTACGTCGAGTACCAGTTCACCTTCGTCGGCGTCAAGTCCAACGGCAACTACAGGGTCCACCAACTCGACATGCGGACCTTCGACGAGTCCGACAGACAGGAGCTCCAGCGGTTCCTGCGCAACGGCAACTTCGAGGAGGTCGTCGTCGCCTCGACCTGGGCCGCCGGCTCCGGCGGGAGCGGTCGCGTCCCGGTCGACGTCGAACTCGACTTCGTCCGCGAGGGCGAGCGCGGCAACGGCAACGGGAACGGCTAGGGTCCCGCCCGGCTAGCGCCCTACTCTCTGCCCCGTCCCGGTCGTCGCGGGAACGAGCCCGAGACGGTGGCCAGCCATCGCCGATGAACGTTCCCATCCATCCACCAATCTTGCGGTAGTACGCCCGTTTATGGGGAAGACAGACGAAACGACGACCATGCAACCGAAAACGTGCGTCGTGACCGGGTCGTCGCGGGGCATCGGGCGGGGCATCGCCGAGCGGTTCGGCGCCGACGGCTGTCGGGTCGCGGTGAACTACCGGAGCTCCGGCGACGCCGCCACGGAGGTCGTCGAGGCCATCGAGGACGCCGGCGGCGAGGCCATCGCGGTCCGGGCCGACGTCACCGACGAGGCCGCCGTCGAGGCGATGCGCGAGCGCGTCCACGACGCCTTCGGGCCGGTGGACGTGTTGGTGAACAACGCCGGCATCAACCAGGACGTGATGTTCCGGGAGATGAGCCACGAGGAGTGGGACGTGGTGCTGGACATCCACCTCGACGGCGCGTTCCACTGCACGCGGACCTTCTACGACGACCTCGCCGCCGCCGACACCGGCCGGCTCGTCAACATCTCCAGCATCGTCGGCAAGGGCGGCAACCTCGGCCAGGCCAACTACGCGACGGCGAAGGCGGGCATCTTCGGGTTCACGCGCACCCTGGCGCTGGAGCTGGCCCGGGAGGGGTCGACGGCCAACTGCGTCGCCCCCGGGTTCATCCGGACCCGGATGATCGAGGAGCTGCCCGACCACGTCCGCGAGCGCGTCCGCGAGGACACGCCGCTGGGCCGGTTCGGCACCGTCGAGGAGGTGGCCGAGGCCGTGGCCTTCCTCGCCAGCGAGCGGGCGTCGTTCGTCACCGGCGAGGTCATCGACGTCAACGGCGGCAAGGACCTCTGAGCGGGACGAGGCCGTCGGGCCCGACGGACAGCGGCCGGGAGTCCGCTACCCGGTCAGGCGGTCCCGGGCGCCGGCGACCACCAGCGGCAGCGTGATGGTCGCGTCGCCGTACACCGTGACGTTGCGGGCGTCGGGGTCGAGCTTCCCCCACGACCGCGCCTCGTCCAGCGTCGCCCCCGACAGCCCGCCCGTCCGGGGCGGGTCCATCGTGAGCTGGACGCCGTAGTCGTAGGCTCCCGGCGCCACGAGCATCGTCTGGAGGACGTAGTTCTTCGGCACGCCGCCGCCCACGACGAACGCGCCGGCCTCGTCGGCGTCGTGGGCGAGGTCGTTGAGGTCGTCCATGTCGGCCAGCGCGTCGAGGGTGAAGTCCGTGGTCTGGGAGCGCAGCCAGGCCTGCAGCCCCAGCACCGAGTCCTGGACGGCGGGGGCGAAGACGGGCACGTCGCTGGCGACGGCCGCGGCGGCGATGCCCGGCCCGGCGGCGACGTCCTCGTGGTCGTTGACGGCGGCGTTGGCCCGGCCCAGCGCCTCGGTGAACGCCCGGATGCTCACGGTGCCGTCCAGCGCCGGGAACACCGACTCGCGGAGGTGGTCCTCGAACGCCGCGAAGTGCTCCTGGGGCAGGTAGACGTCGTAGATGCGGTCGACGCCCTCCTCGCGGAGGCGTTCGTCGTGCTCGCGGGGCGTGGCGTCGTCCGGCGGCTCCGCCGAGCCGTGGTGGTGCTCGCCGCCGATGGCCTCGATGGCGTCGTGGGTCAGCGTCGCGCCGGTGGTGACCAGCGCGTCGACGTGGCCGTCCCGGAGCAGGTCCGCCACCAGCGTCCGCATTCCGGCGGGCACCATCGCGCCCGCCAGCCCCGCGACGCAGGTCACCTCGGGGTCGAACATGGCCGCCGCGATGTCGACCGCCTCGTGGACGTCGCCGGCGCCGAACCCGGCGGCGCCGTACTGCTCCACCAGGTCGGCGACGGACATCTCCGCGGCCACCTCGGCGTGGGCTACGGGGTCCTCGGCGAACGTCTCCCGCTCGGGCTCGTCGGTCATGGCTGGCGCTGGGGGACGCGGCGGTTTGAACCGTGCGGTCCGTCGGAGGTGTGGGTTCGATGGTGGTTCGGTACCGGATGGTCGATCGGGCTGGTTGCTCGTCGCTCGGCGCCAAGACCGTCGGAGCGACCGCTGAAGTGGTCTCGACCGTGACCGCAAACCGCACCTCGTGCTTGAGCCTAGGGGACCGCCAGAAAGCCCCCGCCCGCTCGCTAGCAAGTTGCACTGGAATCGCCACCGCAACCACAGACCGCCACTCGTGCTTGAACCTAGGAGTACCGCTGGAAAGCCCCCGCCCGCTCGACCGTCCG
>CAYWNQ010000171.1:0-4509 GCA_964459695.1 uncultured Halobacteriales archaeon
GGAAGCCGTCGTCCTCGTCGGGCCGGACGACGAACGAGGAGATGCCGCGGCTGCCGGCCTCGGGGTCGGTCTTCGCGAAGACGGTGACGGTGTCGGCGACCGACCCGTTCGAGATCCAGAGCTTGCCGCCCTCCAGCCGGTAGCCGTCGCCGTCGGGTAGCGCCGTCGTCTCCATCGCGGGGACGTCCGAGCCGGCGCCCGCCTCCGACAGCGCGAACGCGCCGACGTCCTCGCCCCTGGCCATCGGCGTGAGCCAGGTCTCCTTCTGGCGGTCGTCGCCGAACTGGTGGACCATGTTGCACGCCAGCGACACGTGGGCGGCGACGATGGTGCCGAGCCCGCCCGACCCCCGCGAGACCTCCTCCAGCGCCATCGGGTAGGCGTGGTAGTCCAGGCCGGCGCCGCCGTACTCCTCGGGGAACGGTGCGCCCATGATGCCCAGGTCGCCCAGCTCCTCGACGAGGTCCCACGGGAACTCGTCGGTCTCGTCGATCTCGGCGGCCCGCGGGACCACCTCCTCGTCGACGAAGTCCGCCACCATCTCCCGGACCTGGCGTTGCTCCGGTCTGGGGCTGAAGTCCATGCCGGCCGGTCGGTTCGTCGGCCCTTCAGTGTTCTTGTCGGCAGGGGGGCGCAGCGTCGGCTGGCCCCCCGGCCGCGCGTCCCGGCCCCGCCAGAAGACACTTTACGGGCCTCACCACAGTCCCGGGTGCAGCGGTGGACGTCCACGGGTAGGGGCCGACGTCCACCGGATCTGCCGCTACCCGAACGCGGAGACGCCTCGCCGTGGTCTTCTTGGGGTCGACCAGTCCTCGCTGGCCGCGGAGCCGTCGTCGACGGACCACCTCGACGTCGGAACCAGCCGTCGGCTGACCAGAATCTTCTTGACGCCGGTTGCCGCATTTCGGCCCGCATGCTCCCCATCGACGACGCACCTCTCACCCGGAACGGGAAGGTGCTCATCCTGGCCTACGACCACGGCCTCGAGCACGGTCCCGTCGACTTCGAGGCCGTGCCCGAGAGCGCCGACCCTCGCCGGACGTTCGAGGCCGCGACCCATCCCGCGGTGACGTCGATCGCCGTCCAGAAGGGCGTCGCGGAGGCCTTCTATCCCTCCTACGAGGACGACGTCGACCTCCTGGCCAAGCTCAACGGCACGTCGAACCTCTGGATGGGCGAGCCCGACTCGGCGGTCAACTGGTCGGTCGACTACGCCGCCGAGGTCGGCGCCGACGCCGTCGGCTTCACGCTCTACGGCGGGTCGAACCACGAGATCGAGATGGCCGAGGAGTTCCGCGACGCCCAGGAGGCCGCCCGCGAGCACGACCTGCCGGTCGTGATGTGGTCCTACCCGCGCGGTCAGGGGCTGAAGAACGACACCAGCTCCGACGTCATCGCCTACGCGGCCCGGCTGGCCCTGGAGCTGGGCGCCGACGTCGCCAAGGTCAAGCACCCCGGCAGCCGCGCCGGGATGGAGCAGGCCGTCCGGATGGCCGGCCCCACCAAGGTCGTGATGTCCGGCGGCTCGAAGACCACCGACCGGGAGTTCCTCGACTCCGTGAAGCAGACCATCGACGCCGGCGGGTCGGGGCTGGCCGTGGGGCGCAACGTCTGGCAGCGCGAGGACCCCACCCGCATCCTCGACGCCCTCGAGAAGGTCATCTTCGAGGAGGCGACGGTCGACGCCGCCCTCGCCCACGCCGACGACTGACCATGGTCGACGCCGTCGTCGAGGTCGTCGCCGACGCCGCGCCCGAGATCCGCGCCGGCCTGCCCGGCCGGCGGACCTACCGGGCCGCCGAGAACCCCTCGGGCGAGGCCCAGCTCGCCGCCGACCAGTACGCCGACGAGCTGCTGGCCGAGCGGCTGCTCGCCCTCGACGCGGTGGGGAGCTACGCGAGCGAGGAGCGCGCGGGCGTGGTCGAGGGCGACGGCGGCGGGCTCCACGTCGCCTGCGATCCGCTGGACGGCTCGTCGAACCTCAGGTCGAACAACCCGATGGGGACCGTCTTCGCCGTCTACGACGAGCCGCTGCCCGCCGCCGGCGAGCACATCCTCGCCGCCGGCTACGTGCTCTACGGGCCCATCACCACGATGGTGCTGGCGCGGGACGGCACCGTGACCGAGCACCTGATCGACGACGCCGGCGACCGGGAGCTCCTGTCGGACGACCGCACGCTGCCCGACGAGCCCACCGTGTACGGCTTCGGCGGCCGGGTGCCGGACTGGCCCGCCGACTTCGCCGGCTTCGTCGAGTCGGTGGAGGCCGACCGGCTGAAGCTGCGGTACGGCGGCGCGATGGTCGCCGACGTGAACCAGGTGCTGGAGTACGGCGGCGTCTTCGGCTACCCCGGGCTGGTCGACCGGCCCGAGGGCAAGCTCCGGCTCCAGTTCGAGGGCGCGCCCATCGCCCACGTCGTCGAGACCGCCGGCGGGGCGTCGACCGATGGCGAGCGGTCGCTGCTGGCGACCGAGCCGACCGAGCTCCACCAGCGCACGCCGGTGCACGTGGGGAACGCGGGGCTGATCGCCGACCTCGAGGCTTCGCTGGGATAGTCCGGGCCTGCGGTCCAGCGACCACCGACGGAACGCAACGTCCTACCTACGTTCTCCCAACGGACTCCCCCAACGGAAACCGATTTAGTGCGGCCGGCTGAACCTCCCGGACATGAAGATCCGCATCCGGGAGGGCGCCAGCGCCGAGGAGGCCGAGGCCATCGCCGAGGCCCTCTCCCAGCACGCCGGCGACGTGGTGGAGGTGTTCGTGGGCGAGGCCGACGAGCCCGCCGTCGTCCACGAGTCCGTCGACCCCATCGACGACGGGCTGGGGCCGACCGAGCGCGAGCAGCAGCTCCTGGCGGAGATCGAAGACATCGAGGAGGGCGGCCCCGAGAAGTACCGCGACCGGCTGGCCGATCAGGGCAAGCTGTTCGTGCGCGACCGGCTCGACCTCTGGTTCGACGACGACGGCGAGCGGCTGCTGTTCGAGGACGGCAAGTTCGCCCACTTCGACGCCTGGCACGCCGACTCGCCGGAGGTCGAGGAGTACGACGAGTCCGCCCGGGTGCCCGCCGACGGGCTGCTCACCGGCGCCGCGGAGTTCGAGGGCCGGGAGGTCCACTTCATGGCCAACGACTTCACGGTCAAGGCCGGGTCGATGGCCGAGCACGGCGTCGAGAAGTTCCTCCGGATGCAACAGCGGGCGCTGAAGACCGGCCGGCCGGTGCTGTACCTGATGGACTCCTCGGGCGGGCGGATCGACCAGCAGACCGGCTTCTTCGCCAACCGGGAGGGCATCGGCAAGTACTACTACAACCACTCGATGCTGTCGGGGCGCGTGCCGCAGGTCTGCGTGCTGTACGGGCCCTGCATCGCGGGCGCGGCCTACACCCCCGTGTTCGCGGACTTCACCGTGATGGTGCGGGACATGTCGGCGATGGCCATCGCGTCGCCGCGGATGGTCGAGATGGTCACCGGCGAGCAGATCGACCTCGAGGCGCTCGGCGGCCCGGACGTCCACGCCCGCCACTCGGGCAGCGCGGACCTGGTCGCCGAGGACGAGGAGCACGCCCGCGAGCTGGTAGCCCAGCTGATGGGGTACCTCCCGGACAACAGCGACGAGGACCCGCCGCGCGCCGAGTCGAAGAACCCGCTGAAGCACCCGAAGGGCATCGACGAGGTCGTCCCGGCCCGGCCCAACGAGGGCTACGACATGACGGCTCTGATCGAGCGGGTCGTCGACCGGGACAGCGTCTTCGAGCTCCAGCCGGAGTTCGGCGCCGAGATCGTCACCGCGTTCGCCCGCATCGACGGCCGCCCGGTGGGCATCGTGGCGAACCAGCCCGCCCAGCGCGCCGGCGCCATCTTCCCCGACGCCGCCCAGAAGGCCGCCGAGTTCATCTGGAAGTGCGACGCGTTCAACGTGCCGCTGCTGTACCTCTGCGACACGCCGGGGTTCATGGCCGGCTCGCAGGTCGAGAAGGACGCCATCCTCGAGAAGGGCAAGAAGATGATCTACGCCACCTCCTCGGCGACGGTGCCCAAGCAGTGCGTCGTGGTGCGGAAGGCCTACGGTGCGGGCATCTACGCGATGTCGGGGCCGGCCTACGACCCCGAGTCCACCATCGCCCTGCCCTCCGGCGAGATCGCCATCATGGGTCCCGAGGCGGCCATCAACGCCGTCTACGCCAACAAGCTCGCCGAGATCGACGACGAGGACGAGCGCGCAGCCCGGGAGGCCGAACTCCGCGAGGAGTACCGCGAGGACATCGACGCCCACCGGATGGCCAGCGAGGTCGTCATCGACGAGATCGTCCCGCCCTCCCGGCTGCGCGAGGAGCTGGCCGCCCGGTTCGCCTTCTACGAGGACGTCGAGAAGGAGCTGCCGGACAAGAAGCACGGCACGGTCATCTGACCACCGGGTCCCCAGCGCCGTCGTTGCTACTGCTCGGCCATCTTCAGCGACAGCGCCGTCCGGTCGAACTCGCAGACCAGCGTGTCCTCGCCCCC
>CAYWNQ010000172.1:0-4503 GCA_964459695.1 uncultured Halobacteriales archaeon
GTCGCCGGCCTCGAGATCCACCAGCAGCTCGACACGGCGACGAAGCTCTTCTGTGGCTGTCCCACCGCCCGGCGCGACCCCGGTGAGTCGGTCCGGTCGTTCACGCGGTACCTCCACCCGACCCGCTCGGAGCTGGGCGAGCTCGACGAGGCCGCCGTCGAGGAGTCGAAGGTCGACCGGGCGTTCGAGTACCTCGCGTTCGACACCACGTGCCTGGTCGAGGAGGACGACGAGCCGCCCCACCGGCTGGACGACGAGGCGATGGCGACCGCCCTGGAGGTCGCCGCCCTGCTGGACATGGACGTCGTCGACCAGGTCCACGTGATGCGCAAGATCGTCGTCGACGGGTCGAACACTTCGGGCTTCCAGCGCTCGGCCCAGATCGCGACCGACGGCGTCATCGAGACCGGCGACGGCCCGGTCGGCATCGAGGACATGCTGCTCGAGGAGGAGTCGGCGGCCCGCGTCGCCGAGACCGACGACGGTGTCCGGTACGCCCTCGACCGGCTGGGCATCCCGCTGGTCGAGATCGGCACGGCGCCCGACATCTCCTCGCCGGAGCAGGCCCGCGAGGCCGCCGAGCGCATCGGCATGCTGCTGCGCTCGACGGGGAAGGTCAAGCGCGGGCTGGGGACCATCCGCCAGGACGTCAACGTCTCCATCGCCGAGGGCGCCCGGGTGGAGCTCAAGGGCGTCCAGTCGCTGGACGACATCGACGACATCGTCCGCAACGAGGTGGCCCGCCAGGTCGCCCTGCTCGAGGTCGCCGACGAACTGGGTGCGCGAGACGCCGCGGTGGGCGAGCCCCGGGCGGTCGACGCGGTGTTCGAGGACACCGACAGCGGCGTCGTCGCCGGCGCGGACGCGGTCGTCGCCGTCCCGCTGTACGGCTTCGACGGCCTCGTGGGGCGGGAGATCCAGCCCGACCGGCGGCTCGGCACCGAGCTGGCCGACCACGCCGGGCGCCAGGGCGCCGGCGGCATCTTCCACACCGACGAGCTGCCGGCCTACGGCGTCACGAGCGAGGAGGTCGCGGCGCTGCGCGAGGCCGTCGGCGCCGGGGACGGCGACGCCGTGGCGCTGGTGGCCGCCGACGAGGACGTCGCCGAGCGCGCCATCGAGGCGGTCGCCGACCGGGCCGAGGCCGCCATCGAGGGCGTCCCGGAGGAGACCCGCGGCGGCCGCGAGGACGCCACCTCCGAGTACCTCCGGCCGCTGCCCGGCGCCGCCCGCATGTACCCCGAGACCGACGTGCCGCCGGTCGAGCCAGACCCCACCGACGTGGAGGTCCCGGAGCTGCTCACCGAGAAGGTCGAGCGCTACCGCGAGGAGCTCGGGCTGGGCGCCGGACTCGCCGAGCAGGTCGCCCGCGGCCAGCGGTGGCCGGCCTTCGAGGCCGCGGTCGAGCGCGGCGTCGACCCCACGCTGGCCGCCGACACCCTGGAGTCGACCCTGACGGAGCTGCGGCGCGACGACGTGCCCGTCGAGCGGCTGGACGACGACGCGATACTGGCGGTCCTGGTGCTCGTCGAGGACGGCGACCTGGCGCGGGAGGGTATCGGGCCGGTGCTCACGGAGCTGGCCAGGGACCCGTCGCTCGACGCCGGGGCCGCCGTCGATGCCGCCGGCCTGGCCGGCGTCGACGAGGACGCGGTCCGCGAGGCCGTCGTCGAGGTGGTCGAGCGCAACGCCGACCAGGTCGAGGCCGAGGGGATGGCGGCGTTCTCGGCGCTGATGGGCGAGTGCATGGGCGCCCTGCGGGGCAGGGCCGACGGCGAGGTCGTCAGCGACGTGCTCCGCGAGGAGATCGCCAGGCGGACGTAGCTCAGTCGCCGACGCCGGGTTCGCCGGTGGCGGTCCCGTCGTCGGCTCCGGGGCCCGCGAGCGGGCCGACCTCGTGGGTCGACTCGCCGGCGGGGACCGCGAGCACCTCCCGCCCGAACGACCCCGCCAGCGTGACGGTCGCCGGGCCGTCGGCGTCGACGGCGACGGTCAGGGGCTCGGTCGGGTCGAGGCCGGCCTCGGCGACCCAGACGTGGAGGCCGTCGACGCCCTCGAGGGTCAGCCGGACCTCGTTGTCGGGCCCGGCGACGGGGTCGTAGTCGACCCACTCGGTCCCGGCGGTGAGCCGGCGCTGGGGGGTCACGCCGGTCTCGCGGAACCGCCCCGCGACGGGCTCGTCGTAGCCGTCGGCCAGCGAGACCGCGTCGACGAGCCCCTCGTCGGCGCCCTCGCGCACCGAGATGGCCGACAGCCAGTAGGCCTCGTCGTGGGCCAGCCCGAGTTCGGGCTCGTCGAACTCGGGGACCCGCCGGTAGGTCACCCGCGCGGGGTGGCGCGTGACCGTCCCGCCGGCGAGGAACGCCGGGGCGCGGTCCCACTCGTCGCGGATTGCCGGCAGGATGTGGGTCGCCGCCGGGAACACGTCGAGCTGGTGGCGGTAGCCCAGCTTCCGGAGCTCCCGGGCGTAGCCCAGCGGCCCGGTTACGGGGACCAGGGGGTCGACGCCGCCGTTCCACAGCAGCGCCGGCACGTGCCGGAGGTTGTCGGCGATGGCCGCGGCGTTCTCCGGGTGGCCCGAGAACAGCGTGAGGTACTCGCCGCCGCCCGGACCGCCGAACAGGTCCCGCGTCAGCTTCGCCGGCGACCGGACCAGCCCCATCGTGGCGGACTCGACGGGGTCCTCGGAGGGCGGGCTCACCGCGGCGAACGACCGCGCGAACAGGTCGGGGTACTTCGCCGACAGCACCGTCGCCCCGAAGCCGCCCATGGAGTAGCCGGCGACGGTGACCCGGTCGCGGTCGACCGAAAAGCGGCGTTCGAGGTCGCGCCAGGCCTCGAACACGTCGACCTCGCCCTGCTTGCGGTACCACCGGCCCGGTCCGCGGGCCTCGGGGGTCAGGACGATTCCGCCAGTCGCCTCGGCGATGCCCTCGACGAGGCCGGGCATGAACACGCCGTACTCGTTGTAGTTGCAGCCAAGCGAGTGCAGCAGCAGCGTCAGGGCCACCGGCTCGTCGGGGTCGACGTCCGGCGGGACGTAGGCGGCGTAGGGCTGGATCCGCCCCCAGAACATCTTGTTGTCCGGGTCGGCCCCCTGGCGGTCGAAGTCGTACCGCGAGGGGTACAGCATCGTGAGGTAGCCCGATTCGGGCACCCGGTCGTCGACCACCTCGTCGCGCACCTTGGCGAAGTCGACGTCGGCGTGGAACCGCGAGACGTCCCGCTCGGCCAGCGCCCGCGCCTGGGCGAACTCCCGCCAGTTGCCCCGGCCGATGGTCCGCGGGAGGTCGCCGTCCAGCGCGGTCCGGAGGCCCTCGACCGCGGACCCGACGCGGGTTCCCGGGACCAGCCGGCCCAGGGCACCCGTGGCGAGCCGCGGCAGGCCGCCGGTCAGCACGCTCCCGAGCGCCTCGGCGATGCCCAGCAGGTTGAGCGAGTCCTCGGTCAGCGGCTCGTCGAACCGGAAGCCGACGTTGAACACCGGCGGCGGGTCGGCGTCGGACCGGGCGCCGCCCGGGGTGTCGGCGTCCGGCTGCACCGCGGGCTGTTCGAAGCGCCCGGCCTCGGCGTCCCAGAGGCCCACCGCACAGTAGTGGCGCCAGGTCTCCCTGCCGGGGGAAAGCGGCACCCGGACCTCGATCTGGTTGCGCTCGACGTCGACCGAGACCCGGTCGTCGGCCAGCCGCTCGCCGTCGAGCTCCGCCCCCGTCCCCCAGGTCACGAGCACGTGGTCCGCCGACGCGCCGAGGTCGCCGAGGCCGTAGCCCCAGTCGGTCCGCCCGTCGCGGGGGGCGCCCGAGCAGGACGTGTCGATGCCGATGGCGACGCCGGCGACCGCCGGCCCGGTCATCGCGTTCAGCGTCACCCGGTAGACCACCTCGTCGCCGTCGACCCGCGCCCGGAACTCCAGCAGGTCGGCGGCGTTGTACGCGTACCGGTGGTGGTCGGTCGGGTAGTGGATGTCGCCGGTGGCCTGCGAGAAGCTCCCGTAGGCGCTGTCGGCGCCCCGCGGCGACCGCGACACCACCGACCGCTGGTCGGCGCCGTGGTCGTCGTGCACGTAGTCCTGGTAGAGGTACTCTCCCTCGACGTAAGCCTCGGCGCCACAGACCAGCAGCGGGTCGGCGCTCCAGCCGGGACCGTTCTCCAGCGGCGGCGGGGTCGGCGTCGGCCCGTACAGCGCGTCGGGGCCGGGTCGCGGCGAGGACGACGAGGGGTCGCCCCGCTCGCTCGCGTCCTCCGACATACCCCCACCTGGCCGCTGGGAACTATAAATGTGTTCGCTGTGTCTGACGGGGTCTTTTCAGGGGCAGGACCGGCTTTCCGCGAACTCTGGACCGCGACCGCCGACGGCTGCTCCTGCGGTCGGGAACAACCATGCGGTCCAGCGATCCGGGATTCTCAAGGCGGTCGTGGCGACGGGAACCGAGATCCGCCTCGCCGTCAGTCACTCCCCGCGCTCGAGGCGATCGGGGTGCTCCAGCAGGTCGGCGCCCTTCC
>CAYWNQ010000173.1:0-4497 GCA_964459695.1 uncultured Halobacteriales archaeon
CTGTTCCGTCGGCACCCGTAATTCAAACCAGTTTTTCAGCTACGGGAAGACACTTACCGAACCACCCACGAGCGGTCGCGATATGCGACGAGTAATCCTCCTCATTGCGCTCCTCGTACTCGGGGCTTCGCTCGTCGCCCCCGCCGCGGCGAGTCCCCAACCCACGCCGGTCTGCCGCTTCTGTGGCGGTCTATTCGAGGCCGCAGCGGCGGATGCGGGCGTAAACGCCACCGTCGCATCCAGCGACGTCCGGATCGATGTCCGGACCGACCGGAGCGCCACGTGGACAGTTACCCTCGAGCTCACGAACGGCACCGAGGCCTTCGCCGCGTCACCGGGACGCCTGGAGTCGACGGCCCGTGCGTTGGTCGCCGATACCCGTGGCCTGCCTCGCGAGGCGACGTACGCCGACGCGTCCCTCGAGGGCGATACCGTCACCCTGCAGTATCGCGTCGCCGACGCGGCCGAGCGACACGCCGGGCTGCTGGTGGTGGACCTGCTCCACGACCGCGGCGGCGAGCCCCGCTACCACGTCAACGCCGACCGGTTCGTCGTCAGTGGCCCCAGCGGTACCGTCGTGGCGAACGACCCCGACAGCGGACGGGTCACCGACGGCACGGTGGTCTGGCGGGGCGACGGGGGGTCGGACTGGTACGGCGGGACCGCCCTCAAGGGCTCGCCGTACGTCGTCTTCGGGCCCGACCGCTCGACCGGGACCCGGCTTCAGGCCGCTGCAGCCGTCGCGCTGGCCACCCGGCCTATCGTCGTTCGGGGCGTCTCGCAGTTCATCCTGCTCCAGACGGCCCTCTTCGCGGTCCTCCTCGGCGCCGTCGTCGCTGCGTTCGGTCGCTGGGCGCCGCGTCCACGCGTCGTATCGCTGGCGTCGGTACTCGTGGTCCTCGGCGTGTTCGCCGCGGTCGTCCCGGCCGCCATGAACGGGCCCCGATGGGTGACTGGCCCGCCGCTGCTCGCCGTCGGACTCGGGGTCGTCGCGTTCAACCCGGCCGGCCGGGAGCGACTCCGCACCCT
This sequence comes from uncultured Halobacteriales archaeon, assembly GCA_964459695.1. Lineage (GTDB taxonomy): Archaea > Halobacteriota > Halobacteria > Halobacteriales > Haloarculaceae > CAYWNQ01. The sequence goes on from CAYWNQ010000173.1 coordinate 1,030, forward strand.
CCGGGCGCAGACCCTGGCCGTCGCCGGGCTGCTGCTGGGAAGTTTCGCCGTCGTCCTTGGCATCCAGGTGGCCACCGCGAGCGAGTGGACGGATCCGGTGGCCTATTCGCTGAACGCGACGGTGATCGCGCTGCCCCTCGCCGCCATGGTCCCGCTCGGCGGCGCCCTTGCCGTCCGCCCCGACCGCATCCGTCCGTGGTTCGCGCTGACCGTCCTCGCATTCATCGCCGTCCCGGTGACGGTCGTCGACCTCGCCGATCCGCCCGCCGGGCTCGGCGGCGGCATCGCCGCCGTCGGACTGCTCGTCGCGGCGGTCGCCCTGCCGCTGCTGGGGATGCTGTGTCTGGCGCTGGGCGGATCGCTGGGCGCCACCGACCGTCGGACGAGGTGAGCCGGTCACTTCGTGAACGACTCGGTCCCCTCGCGCTCCTCGAGCACCCACTCCAGCTCCTCGATCGCCCGGAGGAGCGCCACCTCGGTCGCGTCGTCGGCCGGCGAGACCGGCGGGTCGTGGCGGTCGTACTCCGATTCGAGCTCGGCGATGCGCTCGCGGATCGCCGCCGCGTCTCGCATCAGCCGGCCCCCCATCGGCCGTGAGTTCGGTCCATGGCGGCCCCGACGCCCGGGACCGTCCTGTATCTTTCGCGCCGATCGGCCGACGCCGGCTACTGGTCGACCCCACCGCCCGTGGCCCGGATGACGACGATGGTCGCCGCGGCGAGGACCAGCGCTCCGCTGACGAGCCAGAAGGCGACGACCGCCGAGAAGAGGTCGATGACCCGGCCGAGGATGGCGGGGCTGATGACCGCCCCCAGGGAGAGGCCCGTGAAGTACAGGCCGAAGCGGGCCGCGGTCGCGTCGGGGTCGCCGGTGTTGTTCCCGAGCTTGTCGCGGGCGGGGAGGGCCAGGCCGAACGCGAGGCCGACGAAGGCGAGCACCACCGCCGGGATGACGACGCCAGCGCCCGGCCCCAACCCGGCCGCCACCAGGACGCCACCGGCCGCCAGGAGGAACGTGGTGACGATGACGGCCGCCGGGGTGAACCGGTCGGCGATCGGGCCGCCGGCGAGGACGCCGAGGGCCGTCGCCGCGAGGTGGGCGGTGAGGAGCGTATTCGCGAGCGACTCGCCGAACCCGTAGCTGTCGACGGCGAGGACGGTGGTGAACGACTGGAGCCCGACGAGCGCGGTCATGGAGAAGAGATAGAACACCGTGACGGCGAGCAGGTCCCACTGGCGGACGTACGTGGCCATGTCGCGGAGCGTGTCGACGACGCCCGGCGTGCCGGCTTCCGGGAGGGCATCGAGCGTGCGGGCGTGCACCGGCGGCGTGACGAGGGCGACCAGGAGCGCGTAGCCGATGCCGAGCGAGCCCGCCACGACGAGCGCGAGCCGCCAGTCGGCAACGATGGCGATGCCGCCGATGACGGCCGGGGCCGCGGCGAAGCCGGCGTAGCCGCCGAACGTGTGGGCGCTGAAGGCCCGGCCCTCGTTGTGGCGATCGGTGACGGCGTCGATGAGGGCGTAGTCGGCGGGGTGGAAGACCGACTGGCCGATCCCCGATACGAGGGCGGCCGCGAGGAGGAAGGGGTACGATGGGGCCAGCCCGGACAGGGCGATCGTGATCGAGGTGAGCAGGAGGCCGCCCGCGAGGACGCGTTTGGCGCCGATCCGGTCGACGACGACGCCGAGGGGCAGCTGGAGGAGCAGCTGTGGCACGTAGATGACCGTCACCAGCAGCCCGAGCTGGGTCACGGTGACGTCGAAGTGCCGGCCGAGGAGCGGGAACAACGGCGGATAGGCGAGGAGATACAGGTGCGAGAGGGTGTGGGCGCCGGTGACGGCGCCGACGACCGCGAACGGGCCGTCGCGGCGCGACCGAACGCTCATCGGCCGGTCTCCGAGACGGCTGCAGGTATAGGTTGCGACCCTGCGCGACGATGCTGTCTCAGTCGAGGGTCGCGGTCAGGGTCGAGACGCGGGCGTTCTCCTTGAGCCGGAGCCCGCCGTCGCCGACGAAGAGGGGGACCCGGCCGAGCGTGTCGACGACCAGCGTGGGGTGGAAGGCGCCGCGCTCGCGGAGCGCACCGCGGGTCTGGAGGCGATACGGGCCGTCGCCGGTCAACCGCTCGTTGTACTCGAGGAGGTAGCCGCCGGGTTCGAGGGGCCACCAGCCGTAGTCGTCATCGGGGTGCCGTCGTTGTGTCTCGTGGGCCGAGGTTGCCGCCGGTTCGAGCTCGCCGCCGCCGAAGTCGACCCGCCCGGGGCCGTCGTGGTCGAACACCGCCGCGACCGTGAGATCCAGGCCCTGGTCGGCCATCTGGGTCTCGGCATGCACCAGCCCGTCGACGGCGGCTGCAAGCGCGTCGGGATCGGACATCGGTCATGGCTAACCGAACGAACGGAGAAATATCTGGGGCTGACGCCCGACCAGCCGCCCTCACCGCATGCCGTACTCGAGGTTCTCGATGAGCCGCCCGACGAAGAGGCCCAGCCGCGGGGAGACGACGTCGGGCTGTTCGGTGAGCACCTGCGCCGGCTGGCCCCGCAGCGTCGTGACGAACTCCTCGCCCAGCGTCATGTTCTCGATGGTGTCGACGACGTCCACCGTGAGCCCCTCGTCGGACGTGTCGAGCGCCGGGTTGTGGCGTTTCTCCCACTCGTCATAGCGGATGGTCCAGGCGTGACCACCGACGATGTCGATGATGGTGTCGAGCTCGCCGACCTCGATGGTCCCCACGTCGCCCTGCACGTAGACGGTGCCGTCCTCGACCGAGAGCGGGTACCGGGTCACGCCGGCCTCCCGCCCGAGCGGTCGGTCGCCGGGACGATGCGCGTAGGGGCCATGACGTCGGTCCTGCAGGCGGCAGGTAGACGGCCGGACGATAAGAGTGTTCGCGGCGGCTCGTCAGCCGTCGCCGACGGCTTCCCAGTCGATCCAGTCCTGTTCCCAACCGCGGCGGCGTTCGGCGGCCCGCACGTGGCGTTCGTACTCTTCGCGCGCCGTCCGGTTGCGCTCGAGCCCGCCGGCCTGTTCGCCATCGACGAGCAGCGGTTTGAACCGGACGGGGGCGAGGCGCTCGGGCTCGGCATCGGGACCGTCGATGATCGCCAGCGACTGATCGCGGTTGCCGAGCGGCATCACCAGTCGGCCGCCCGCGGCGAGCTGATCGAGGAGGGCCTGCGGCGGGCGCACGGCGGCCGCTTCGACGAGGATCCGGTCGAACGGAGCGTACTCCGGGAGGCCGCCGGCACCGTCGCGGCAGTCGACCAGCGCGGCCCCGTGACCAGCCCTCGCCAGGTTCCGGCGCGCCTCGAGGACGAGCTGACGTGAGATGTCCACCGCGGAGACGTTGGCGGCCCCGGCGATCTCGGCCGCGAGCGCGGTCGTGTACCCGGTCCCAGTGCCGACCACGAGGACGCGGTCGCCGGCCGCTGGCTCCAGCGCTTCGAACAGGCGGGCGACGAG
>CAYWNQ010000174.1:0-4488 GCA_964459695.1 uncultured Halobacteriales archaeon
TGAGGCCGACGCCGGGCGTGGCGTACCGGACGTGGGCGATCATCTCGTTGACCTTCCGACCCGGCAGGTGGCCGCCCTCGCCGGGCTTGGAGCCCTGGGCCATCTTGATCTGGAGCTCCTCGGCGCTGGAGAGGTACTCGCTGGTGACGCCGAACCGCCCGGAGGCGACCTGCTTGACCGAGCACTCCTTCTCGGTGTCGAACCGCTCGGGGGGCTCGCCGCCCTCGCCGGTGTTGGACTGGGCGCCCAGCCGGTTCATCGCGATGGAGTTGTTCTCGTGGGCCTCCGGCGAGAGGCTCCCCAGCGACATCGCCGCCGTCGAGAACCGCTCGACGATGGACTCGACGGGCTCGACCGCCTCGAGGTCGACTGGGTCCCGGTCCGAGTCGAACGTCAGCAGCCCCCGGAGGTTCTGGAGCTGCTCGTGCTGCTCGTTCATCTGGTCGGCGAAGTCGCCGTAGCGCTCGTAGTCGCCCTGCCGGACCGCCTGCTGGAGCGCGCCGACGCTGTCGGGGTTCCACTCGTGGAAGATGCCGTTCGAGCGGTGCTCGAACTCGCCCTGGCGCTCGAGGTCGGCGTCGTCGGCCCACGCGACGTCGTGGCGGGCGAGCAGGTCGGACTCGATCTCGTCGATGCCGATGCCCTCGGTCCGGGCCGGCGTGCCCTCGAAGTACTCGGCGACGAACTCGGAATTCAGCCCGACCGCCTCGAAGATCTGGGCACCCTGGTAGGACTCGACCGTCGAGATGCCCATCTTGGCCATCGTCTTCAGCAGGCCGTCCTCGACGGCCTTGACGTACGCCGAGACGGCCTCGTCGACCGCCGCGCCGTCCGGGCCGGCGACCAGGTCGGCGATGGACTGGTAGGCCAGGTAGGGGTTGACGGCGCCGGCGCCGTAGCCGATGCAGGTGGCGACCTGGTGGACCGTGCGCGGGTCGCCCGACTCCAGCACGAGGCCGACGTGGTTCCGCAGGCCGTTGCGCACCAGGTGGTGGTGGACCGCCCCGACAGCCAGCAGGCCGGGGATCGGGACGCGCTCCTCGCCCGCTGCCCGGTCCGAGAGCACGAGGATCTCGGCCTCCCCGGCGGCCTCGGTGGCCCGGGCGCGCAGCCCCTCGACGGCGGTCTCGAGGTCGGTGCCGCGCTCGTAGGTGGCGTCGAGCACCGCCGACGACAGCCCCTCGGCGTCGAGCTCCCGGACGGCCGCGGTCTCGGCGTCGGTGAGCACCGGCGAGTCGGCGACGAGCTGGCGGGCGTGCTCGGGCGTCTCGTCGAGCAGGTTGCGCTGGGGGCCCAGCCGGGTCTCCATCGAGGTCACCAGCTCCTCGCGGATGTAGTCCAGCGGCGGGTTGGTGACCTGGGCGAACAGCTGCTGGAAGTAGGTGAACAGCGGCCGGTTGAACTGCGACAGCACCGACAGCGGCGTGTCGTCGCCCATCGAGCCCACGGGGTCCTTGCCCTCGGTGGCCATCGGCTCGACGAGGTGGTCCATCTCGTCGTGGGTGTAGCCGTACATCGCCTGGTGGGCGCGCAGCCCGTCGACGTCGACGCGCGGGACCATGTCGGCCTCGTCGGCGACGGCCTCGAGCTCGACCTGCTGGTCGCGGACCCACTCGCCGTACCGCTCGTCGACGAGCCCCTCGAACACCTCGTCGTCGGGCAGGACGCGGCCCTCCTCGGGGTCGGCGACGAACAGCTGGCCGGGCTGGAGCCGGTCCCGGACGGCGATCTCGCCGGGGTCGTGGTCCAGCGCGCCGGCCTCGCTGGCCATCACGAGCCGGCCGTCGGTGAGCACGTCGTACCGGCAGGGCCGGAGGCCGTTGCGGTCCAGCACCGCGCCGATGCGGTCGCCGTCGGTGGCGGCCACCAGGGCGGGGCCGTCCCACGGCTCGACCAGCGAGGCGTGGTAGTCGTAGAACTCGCGGCGCTCCTCGTCGACCCGGTTCGCCCGGCCCCGCCAGGCCTCCGGGATGAGCATCCGGAGCGCGTGGGGCAGGTCCCGCCCGCCCTCCATCAGGAGCTCCAGGGCGTTGTCGACCGAGGCGGTGTCGGACTGGTCGGGGTCGTCGATGATCGGCTTGATGGTCTCGACGTCCTCGCCGAACGCGGGGTGGGCGATGTCGGTCTCCCGGGCCCGCATCCAGTTGATGTTGCCCTGGATGGTGTTGAACTCGCCGTTGTGGATGATGTTCCGGTAGGGGTGGGCGAGGTGCCAGGCGCCAAGCGTGTTCGTCGAGAACCGCGCGTGGACCATCGCGAACTGCGACCGGACGCGCTCGTCGGTCAGCTCGGGGTAGTAGGCCGGCAGCTGCTCGGCGGTGAGCAGCCCCTTGTAGACGACGGTCTTGCGGTCCAGCGAGCAGACGTAGAAGCGCTCGTGGCCCGCCGGCTCGTCGGCCTCGACGCGGTTCTCGACCGCGCGTCGGCCCACGTACAGTCGGCGGTCGAAGGCCTCGCCGTCGGGGTCGTCCTCGGGCTCGACCACGACCTGGACCACCCGGGGCTCGGAGTCGCGGGCCGTGGCCCCGAGGTCGGCGGCGTCGGCGTCGGTCGGCACGTCCCGCCAGTGGACGGCCTCGAGGCCGTGGTCGGCCAGCTCGGCGTCGACGAGCTCGCGCAGCCCCGCGGCGGCCTCGTCGTCGCGGGGCAGGAACAGGGTCCCGACGGCGTACTCCCGGGCCGGCGGGAGGTCGACGTCGAGGGTCTCGGCGTAGAACTCGTGGGGTATCTGGAGCATGACGCCGGCGCCGTCGCCGGTGTTCTCCTCGGCGCCGGTGGTGCCGCGGTGCTCGAGGTTACCCAGCAGGTCGAGGCCGTCGGCCACGACCCCGTGGTTGGGGGCGTCCTGGAGGTCGTAGACGACCCCGACGCCGCAGTTCGAGCGGGCGTCGTCGGGATCGGCGAGCATCTCGCTCGCAGGGGCGACGTCGCGGTCTGACATTACGGGTCAGTGCCCCGTTCGCGCCTATGAGGCTTCCCCTCAAACACTAATGGTTCATTTATTCCAATTAAGGATATTAAAATATCACCGCTCGTGGACCCTGACCTCCCGGCCCGGCTGCATCCGGAGGGTCATCTGGGGCGACAGCGGCGCCTCGTCGGTCTCGTCGTCGAGCCACTCGAGGTCGTAGCGCCGACCGACGGTCGCCAGCGACAGCTTCGCCTCCAGCAGCGCGAACTGGCGCCCGATGCAGATGCGCGGGCCGCCGCCGAACGGCGCGTACGCGAAGTCGTGGCAGTCCGGGCCGTCGCCCTCCCAGCGGTCGGGCCGGAACGTGTCGGGGTCGTCGAAGAACCGGTCGTCGCGCTGGATCAGCCGCTGGGCCAGCAGCGCGCGCCCGCCCTCGGGGATTCGGTAGCCGTCGACGGCCACGTCGGTGGTCGTCACCCGCGGCAGCCGGTAGACCGGCGGGTAGAGCCGCAGCGTCTCGTCGACCACGCGCTCGGTCACCGGGAGGTCCTCGAGGTCGTCCATCGTCGGGGGGCCGTCGAGGGCGTCGACCTCCTCGTGGAACCGCCGGCGCACCTCGGGGTTGTTCGCCAGCTCCCAATAGGCGAACGTCAGCGTCGTCGTCGTGGTGTCGTGGCCGGCGAAGATGATGGTCACCATCTGGTCGCGCAGCCGCTCGTCGGTCAGCATCGCGGTGTCTGCGACGCCGGCCTCCCGCAGCCCGACCAGCAGCGACAGCAGGTCCTCGGCCTCGCCGGGGTCGGCGCCGTCGTTCTCGGCCAGCAGCCGATCGGCCTGGTCCTCCAGGCGGGACTTCGCGCGCTTGAACCGGCGGCGTGCCGGCGTCGGCACCCAGTTGGGCAGGAAGTACGACGTCGGGAGGAACCACTCGTGGAGGTCGGCGGCGGCCTCCCGGATGGCCTCGTCGCCGTCCAGCTCGAGCTCCCGGCCCAGCACCGTCGCGAACAGCACGTCGAGGGTCATGTCGGCCATCTCGCGCTGGAGGTCCAGCCGCTGGCCGTCGGTCCACCGGCGCGTCCGGCGCCGGACCTGCTCGACCATCCCGTCGGCGTAGTCCATCACGCTGTCGCGGGTGAACAGCGGCTGGAGCACGTCGCGCTGGCGCGACCACTCCTCGCCCTCGACGGTCAGCAGCCCCTCGCCGAACGCGATGCGGAAGTCCTCGGACTTGGCGAACTTCTCGCGCTCGGTCAGCAGCATCCGCTTTGCGTGCTCGGGGTGGGCGAGGCCGTACACGTCGCCCATCCCCACCAGCCGGATGCGCACCACGTCCCGTGGCCCCATCGCCTGCTCGCCGAACGCGATGGGGTCGCGCATCTGACGGACGGCGTGCAGCGCCGGCGGCCCGAGTCCCTCTGGGTACGGCGGCAGCGGCAGGTCTCCGACGGGCCGGTCCCCGTCGGCGCCCGTGGCCTCACCGGTCCCCGCCCCGTCGCCGGTCTCCGAACTCATGGGCCCGTCTTGTGCCACCATGTGCAAAAGTCTCACACCTGTAATGGCCGGTGGGGATTTGAGGG
>CAYWNQ010000175.1:0-4448 GCA_964459695.1 uncultured Halobacteriales archaeon
CCTCGCCGTCGGCGACCTCGTTGGGGCCGACCTCGATCCGGAGCGGGACGCCCTTCAGCTCCCACTCGTTGAACTTGAAGCCGGGGTTGCGGGTGTCCCGGTCGTCGAGGTGGACGCGGTGGCCGGCCTCGTCGACGGCGTCCCGGAGTGCCCCGGCGAAGGCGAGCACGTCCTCGCGGGTGTCCTCCTGCCAGATGGGGACGACCACGACCTGCTCGGGCGCGAGCGCGGGCGGGAGGACCAGGCCCTGGTCGTCGGAGTGGGTCATCACCAGCGCGCCCAGCGCGCGCCAGGAGATGCCCCACGAGGTGGTGTGGGCCACCTGTTCGCGCTCGGACTCGTCGACGTAGGTGACGTCGTAGGCCTCCGCGAACGACGTGCCGAGGTAGTGCGAGGTCGCGGCCTGGACGGACTTGCCGTCGGGCATCAGCGTCTCGACCGCCGTCGTGGTGTGGGCGCCGGGGAACTTGTCGTGGGGCGGCTTGCGCCCGGTCAGCGGGGGCAGCGCCAGCACGTCCTCGTACAGCCGGCAGTACTGGTCGAGCCGGGTCATGGTCTCCTCGAAGGCGTCGTCCTCGTCGGCGTGGGCGGTGTGGCCCTCCTGCCAGAGGAACTCCTTGGTGCGGAAGAACGGCTTGGTCTCGGTGGCCTCCCACCGCACGACCGAGCACCACTGGTTCACCCGCATCGGCAGGTCGCGGTGGCTCCGGATCCAGCTGGCCAGGAACGGCGTGATGATGGATTCGGAGGTGGGCCGGACCGCCAGGCGCTCGTCGAGCTCCTCGTAGCCGCCGTGGGTGACCCACGCCACCTCCGGGTCGAACCCCTCGACGATGTCCTTCTCCTTCTCCAGGTAGCTCTCGGGGATGAACAGCGGGAAGTAGGCGTTCTGGACGCCGGTGTCGGCGAACCAGCCGTCGAGGTGCTCCTGGAGTCGCTCCCAGATGGCGTAGCCCCGCGGGCGGGTGACGATGAACCCGCCCATGGGGGCGTAGTCGGCCAGCTCGGCCTTCCGGACCACCTCGGCGTACCACTCGCCGGGGCTGTGCTCCTTGGACTCGGTGATCCCGAGTTCCTGCTCGGTGTCGGTCATACTCGTAGGTGTGTGAGGGGTGTCTTAACGGCGTTGCGTTCGCGGCGGGGAGGAGATGGGTGGCGGCCTACGGGCCGCCCGGCGGCTGTGTGGCGACGTGGCTGGGCGTTCCGGCGGGACGGGGGGCACAGCCGACCGTCATCGTCGGGCGGTCGGCGCCGGGGCACTTGAACGCGGCGGTGGCGTGGGAGGCGGTGGCAGGGTGGATGGTGTTCTATCTGGGCATCCTTTGGGTCCGGTGGCGTGGGGTACCCGGGCGGGGGCCTCCTGGTGAGCCGACTCCCCCACGGACCGACGAGAGGGTCGGGGGTGAGACGCGGGTGGCGGTCGCGGTCCGGAGGGTCTCGCAGTTCACGAGTCGGGCGTTCCATCGTTGTGGTGGAACTCGCGGGAAGCTCACGTCGTGGAACCTGGCCCGCCTCGTCGGCCCGATAGACGACCGCCCGACAGCTACACCGCCTGCAGCACCACCAGCGCCACCAGCCCGACGCCGATGGTCGCCAGGATGTCCTCGGTGTACCACGCGACGAGGAGCGCCAGCGCCGCGGCGGGGACCCGCGGGTCGGCGACGGTCGGGGCGCCGCCGGGCGCCAGGACGGCGGGCGCCACGAGCGCGGCCAGCACCGCCGCCGGCACCAGCTCGAGGGCCCGCTCGGCTGTCGGCGAGAGGTCGAGGTGGCCGTAGAGGAACAGGAACGAGGCGCGGATCAGGAAGGTGCCCGCGCCGATGACCGCGATGGCCGTCCAGGCCGTCATCGCCCCACCTCCGCGGCCAGCCCGGCGGCGATGCCGACCACCGCCCCCGCCAGCAGCCCCAGGTTGTACGGCAGCCCCACGCCCAGCACGGCGACGCCCCCGCCGGCGACCGCCGCGACCGCCGAGGCGCGGTCGACCACCGCCGGCACCAGGATGGCCAGGAAGGTGAGCGGGACGGCGAACTCGAGCGGGAGCCACGCCGGCAGGCGGGCCCCCACCACGGCGCCGACCAGCGTCGCCGGGACCCAGACTACCCACAGCGTCGACGCGACACCGAGGTAGTACGCGACCGAGGTGCCCGAGGCGCGGAACTCCGCGAGCGACAGCGCGTAGGCCTGGTCGGTCAGCAGGTACGCCAGCAGCGCCCGCGTCCGCGCCGCGACGCCCTGGAGGTACGGGGCGATGGAGGCGCTGTACATCACCATCCGGGCGTTGATGACCAGCGCGGTGGCCACCACGACCGCCAGCGGCGCGTCCCGGCCCAGCAGGTCGATGGCCGCCAGCTGTGCGGCGCCGGCGAACACGACGACCGACAGCCCCAGCGCCTGGGCGACGCTCAGGCCGGCCTCGACGGCGGTCGCGCCGGCCACCAGCCCGAACGGGACGACGCCCAGCAGGACGGGCGCGACGGTGCGGACGCCGTCGGCGAACGCAGTCCGGCGGTCGGCGTCGCTCACGCCGGATCCACGCCGAACGGGCTCTCGGTCTCGGTCCAGTCCCAGCCCGGCAGCCGGCACTGGAAGCCGGCGGCCAGCGCCGCGTCGAGGTCGTCGGCGCCCGCCGGCTCGTCCGCCTCGCCGCCCACCACGTGGACGTCGGCGACGTGGAACGTGGCCTCGGCCAGGGTGGCCAGCGGCTGGCCGCCGGCGACGGTCGCCGCGAGCAGGCGGCCCAGCTGCTCGTCGACGACGAATCCGGGGTAGTCCTCGACCACGTCGAGGTCCCGCAGCAGCGCCACCAGCGCGGCGACGTTGACCGCCCGGTCGCCGTCGGCGAAGACGTCGTCCACCGCCGCCCGGTACTGGTCGCCGGACACGTGGTCGACGTCGGCGTCGAACGCCGCGCCGAGGCGGTCGCGGGTCTCGTTGATCGTCGGCACGACCGCCTCGCGCTCGCGGACCCAGTCCCGTTCGCGGGCGACCACCTCGCTCGTGACGCGCATGTGGGGTGTCGCGTCCGGGTCCGACAAGCCTGTTGCGGGTGTGGGGAGCGGGTGGCGGGCGGCGGGGCCGGGGGGTGGTCGAAATGGGGGTGCCTGGCCGCCACGACCGCCCGGAACGGCCCGAGAACCGCTGCTCGGGCAGTCGTTTGCGAAGGCTTTTATACCGACACCGGTGTACGGGGAACCACGAGCGGGTTTTCCGATCCATTCCCGCAGACGCCGTCGCGGCGACGGCCGTCGGACCTACCAATGAAGCCCAGTGCGTGCGCGTCGACCCGGTCAGGACACCCTCGAGCGGCGTGCTCGCGACACCCTACCGACATATGAGTACCGTACAGCGGAAACTCGACGACCTCCAGGACGAGATCGCCAGCGAAGTACCCGACCACATCTCCATCACCGACGTCACCTACGAGGGCCCGGAGCTGGTCGTCTACACCCGCGACCCCAAGGAGTTCGCCGGCGACGGCGACCTCATCCGGCGGCTGGCCTCCCAGCTGCGCAAGCGCATCACCGTGCGGCCCGACCCCGACGTCCTCGCCCGGCCGGAGGACGCCCGCGAGCGCATCCTCTCGGTCATCCCCGAGGAGGCCGGCGTCACCGACCTTGACTTCCACGCCGACACCGGCGAGGTCGTCATCGAGGCCGAGAAGCCCGGCCTGGTCATCGGCCGGCACGGCTCGACGCTGCGGGAGATCACCACGGAGGTGGGCTGGACGCCGGAGGTCGTGCGGACGCCACCCATCGAGTCCGCCACCGTCTCGAACGTCCGGAACTTCCTGAAGCAGGAGCGCGAGGAGCGCCGGGACGTCCTCGAGCGCATCGGGCGGGAGATCCACCGCGAGGAGATGTCCGACGACGAGTGGGTGCGCATCACGACGCTGGGCTGTTGCCGGGAGGTCGGCCGCGCGGCCTTCGTGCTCTCGACGCCCGAGACCCGCGTGCTGATCGACTGCGGCGACAAGCCCGGCGCCGAGGACGAGGTGCCGTACCTCCAGGTGCCCGAGGCGCTGGGGGCCGGCGCCCAGAACCTCGACGCCGTCGTGCTGACCCACGCCCACCTCGACCACTCGGCGTTGATCCCGCTGCTGTTCAAGTACGGCTACGACGGCCCTATCTACTGCACCGAGCCCACCCGGGACCTGATGGGACTGCTGACGCTCGACTACCTCGACGTCGCCGCCAAGGAGGGCCGGACGCCCCCCTACGAGTCGGCGATGGTCCGGGAGGCCATCAAGCACTCCATCACGCTGGAGTACGGCGACGTCACCGACATCGCGCCGGACGTCAAGCTCACGTTCCACAACGCCGGCCACATCCTCGGCAGCGCCGTCAGCCACTTCCACGTCGGCGACGGGCTGTACAACGTGGCGTTCTCCGGTGACATCCACTACGAGGACACCCGGCTGTTCAACGGCGCCGTCAACGAGTTCCCCC
>CAYWNQ010000176.1:0-4443 GCA_964459695.1 uncultured Halobacteriales archaeon
CCGCCGCCGGCGTCCGGTCGGCGGTCGCCATCGCGCGGTTCACGCGGTTCGCCACCGCCCGCATCGCCGGGCGGGCGCCCCGCAACTCGCGGGCGACCGCGGCGACGTCGGCCCACGTCCCGTCGCCCTCGGCGGCCAGCGCGGCCTCGTCGCGGAGGACCGAGAGCGCCAGCACGGAGACCGCCGCCGAGCCGTGCTCGCGGTCGCCGGCGACCGTCTCGACGGTGGGGCGGACGCGGTCGTAGGAGCGCCAGAGGTCCGGCACCGTCTCCCGCCGGAGGATGGCCGGCGGGGCGACCCACGCCGCCTCGACGGTCTCCTCGTCGGTCACGACGGTGCGAGTCGGACAGTCGTACAGGAAGGGATGGACCCGCCAGGTGCCGTGGTCGGGGTCGACGACGTCGAACGGCTCGCCGGCCCGGACGGGCGTCAGCGTGGCGGGGTCGATGCCGGTCTCCTCGCGTACCTCCCGGCGTGCGGCGGCCTCGGGGTCGGCCTCGCCAGTCGGCTCGGGGGCCACGTGGCCCGCCACACCGCCCCACGCGCCGGGGTAGGAGCCGACGGCGTCGCTGCGGGCGAGCAGCAGGACCTCGCCGCGGTTCCGGAGGAACGCGGTGACGACAGGCGTGACCGCGTCGTCGGCCTCGGCCATGCACGGCGGATGGGCCGCCCGCCCCTAAACCTGCCCGGCGGGCCGGGCGCCCCGGTCTCGAGTCCACCGAGGCGTTTTGGTGTCGGCGTACGCAGTCCCGGCCATGCGCGTGGCAATACTCAGCGACACCCACGTCCCCTCGCGGGCGCCGTCGATCCCCGACTGGGTGCTCCGGGAGGTCAGGGACGCCGACCACACCGTCCACGCCGGCGACTTCGACTCGCCCGGCGCGTACCGCACCGTCGCCGACGCCGCGACGGAGCTGACGGCGGTCGCGGGCAACATGGACCCGCCGGACCTGGAGGTCCCCGAGGTCGCCACGCTTTCCGTCGAGGGCGTCCGGTTCGTCGTGGTCCACGGCACCGGCGACCTGGAGGGCTACGACGACCGCGTCGCCGCGACCGTCGCCGAGCACGCCGACCCGGACCGGCTCACCCTGGGCGTCTCGGGCCACACCCACCAGCAGACCGACCGCGAGCTGGACGGCCACCGGGTGGTCAACCCCGGGAGCGCCACCGGCGCCGCGCCGGCGGCGTCGACGACGATGCTGACGGCGGAGGTGGCCGACGGCACGGTCGACCTGACGGTCCACGAGGCGTAGCCGGCAACCCGCGCGGCGGAGCCGCGCGAAGAAGCCGCTACGCACGCCTCGCCCGTTGCAGTCCCGCCCAGGCCGTTTGACCAGCCGGCACAGGGAGCCCGTTGGTCACCGGAATCGGGACGGGGGCGTTCTGGCGGTACTCCTAGGTTCAAGCACGAGCTGCGGTCGGCGGTTGCGCTCGCGGATAATCGCGCGATCGGAACTCCTGTGGTCGAGCGGGCGGGGGCTTTCCGGCGGTGGCGGTCGAGCAAGAATAAGCGGTCCATCGCGTCGGGATTTCCGGACGGTTCGGACAGGGCGACGTGTCTGAACAGTGTCTCTCCGGTACCGCGCGGCTTTTTGCCGGCCGGGGTCCTCGCCCCGGTATGGAGCTGTTCCCCGTCCCCGGCCTGCCGGAGGTCCGCGAGGGCGACGACCTCGCGGCGATGGTCGGCGAGCGCGTCGACCTCCGGGACGGCGACCTGGTCTGTGTCGCCTCGACGGTCGTGTCGAAGGCCGAGGGCCGGGCCCACGACCTCGCGGACTTCCCGGCGGGCGAGCGCGCCCGGGCCATCGCCGACCGCCTCGGCGACCTGACCGGCGAGGACAAGGACCCGCGGTTTGCCCAGGCCGTCCTCGAGGAGAGCGCGGAGCTGCTGCTCGAGGCGCCGTTCCTGCTGGCCGTCACGCGGTTCGGCCACGTCACCGTCAACGCCGGCATCGACCGCTCGAACGTCCCCGACGCCGACCTCCTGCTGCTGCCCGAGGACCCGACCGCCTCCGCGGCGGCGCTCCGGGAGGCCCTGGACCGGCCGGTCGTGGTCACCGACACCTCCGGGCGGCCGTTCAGGTACGGCCAGCGCGGCGTGGCCGTCGGGTGGGCGGGCGTCGACGCCGCCCGCGACTGGCGCGGCGAGCGCGACCGCGACGGGCGGGAGCTGGGCGTGACGGTCCAGGCCGTCGTCGACGAGCTGGCCGGTGCCGCCAACCTGGTGGCCGGTGAGGGGGCGGGCGGGACGCCGGTCGTGGTGGTCCGGGACTGGTCGTTCGGCGACCACGCGGGCTCGGCCGACCTCTTCCGCCGGGAGGAGGACGACCTCGTGCGCGAGGCGCTCCGGGAGTGGGAGTACGATGGCTAGGTGGTCGGCGAGGGACCACGCAGGACTCGGGGGGACACGCGGATGCTAGGCATCGAACTCACGCCGGAGCACCCCCCCGCGCGCGTCGCCGACCTCGCCGCGACGGCGGAGGACGCCGGCTTCGACACCGTGTTCGCCTCGTCGCACTACAACAACCGCGACCCCTTCGTCGCGCTCGCGTCGGCGGCCGACGCCACCGACGCCGTCCGGCTGGGTCCCGGCGTGGCGAACCCCTACGACGTCCACCCGGTGGCGCTGGCATCGCGGGTGGCGACCCTCGACGAGCACAGCGGCGGGCGGGCGGTGTTCGGCGTCGGGGCGGGCGACGCGGCCACGCTCGCGAACCTCGGCGTCGAGCGCGAGCGGCCGCTCCGGCGGGTGCTGGAGACGATGCGGGTCGCCCGCCGGCTCTGGGCCGGCGAGCGGGTCGACCACGACGGCACCTTCCGGGCGGTCGACGCGGGGCTGAACTACGCCGACGCCGTGGGGCCGATCCCGACCTACGTCGGCGCCCAGGGTCCCGACATGGTCCGGATGGCCGCCACCCACGCCGATGGCGTGTTGCTGAACGCCGCCCACCCCGAGGACGTGGCGTGGGCCGCCGACCGGGTGGCCGAGGGCGTCGCCGACCGGGCCGAGGACCTGGGCGACCTCGACGTCGCCGTCTACGCCTCGGTGTCGGTCGCCGACGACGCCGAGGCGGCGCGGACAGCGGCCCGACCTCCCGTGGCGTTCATCGCCGCCGGGGCGCCGGCACCCGTGCTCGACCGCCACGGCATCGACCGCGAGCGCGTGGCCACGGTCCGCGAGCGCGTCGAGGCCGGGTCGTTCGAGGCGGCGTTCGACGCGGTGACCGACGCGATGCTCGAGGCGTTCTGCGTCGCCGGGACGCCGGCGACCGTCGCCGAGCGGGCCGAGGCCCTGCGTGCCCACGCCGACTCGCTGGTCGCCGCGGCGCCGCTGGGGCCGGACCTCGAGACCGCCGTCAGGCTCGCGGGGAGCGCCCTCGAGCGGTCGGGGCGAGGCTGAGGAGCCAGTCGACGGCGGCACCCGCCGCGAGCAGGCCGAGCACCGCCATCGCGGCGGTGGTCAGCACGACGCCGACGGCCAGGAGGACGGCCTGCTCGGGACTCGCCGTGGCGACGCCGACGAACTGGTCGATCATCTCCCCGACGCTGCCGACGACCGACCCGCCCGCCTCCGCCTGGGCCATGGGCGACGGGCCGACGCCCGGCGCCATAAGTCCCGGCGGTCCCCGTCGCACTTTTCCCCACCGGCTCCGTGACACGCGACCATGGAGGACGCCTCGCTGGACGAGTTCCTGGCGAGCGAGGCCGCCGACGGGGCGACCGACGGCGGTGGGGACGCCTCGGCGGCCGCCGGCCCCGGCTCGACGTACGCCTTCTCACCCGGGGGAGCCGAGTGCACCGCCTGTGGGGCCACGACCACCCGGCGGTGGCGCCAGGACGGCGACCTGGTCTGTCCCGACTGCAAGCGCTGGGGCGAGTGAGCCGATTCCGGCGGCTCGGCGGGCCCGAGGCGGCGACGCCCGGAGGCAGCAGAGTTACGTGCAACGAGTCCTTCGTGGGCCTCGTGAACGCCACACACCCGAAGGCCTTTGTCGGGACCGCCGAACCGCCCCGGTACGGAGTGGTCCCCGTCCATGTCTGACGCCGACACCCCGTCGGCGGGCGAGGCCGTCTCGGTCGACGCCGCCGGCGACCTCGCCCGCCGGGTCACGGAGAACGTCGAACGGGTCCTGGTGGGCAACAGGGAGACGGTCGAGCACCTCCTCTGCGTCGTGCTCGGCCGCGGGCACGTGCTGCTCGAGGACGTGCCCGGGGTGGGGAAGACGATGCTGGCGCGGTCGCTGGCCCGGTCGTTCGACTGCTCGTTCAAGCGCGTCCAGTTCACGCCGGACCTGCTGCCCTCCGACATCACCGGCGTGAACGTGTTCAACCAGAAGACCCGGGAGTTCGAGTTCCGGGAGGGGCCGGTGTTCGGCAACGTCGTGCTCGGCGACGAGATCAACCGCGCGCCGCCGAAGACCCAGTCGGCGCTGCTGGAGGCGA
>CAYWNQ010000177.1:0-4432 GCA_964459695.1 uncultured Halobacteriales archaeon
GGCGAGGCCTCGTCGCGGTTCTGCTTCACGACGGTGCCGCCCGAGGACTTCGCGATGGTCTCGGCGCCCGTCTCGTCGGTGACGGTGATGATGGTGTTGTTGAACGACGCGTGCACGTGGGCGATGCCCCACTTGCCGTCGTCGGCGCTCATTCCTGACCCTCCGCGCGCTCGGGGTGGAGGTCGTCGGCCAGCGGGCTGGTGTCGTCGAACCCGATGTGGTCCTCCTCGGCCACCTCGACGGTGTAGGAGGGACGGGTCACCCGGTTGTCGCCGACGAGCACGTGGCCGTGGCCGATGAACTGCCGGGCCTGGCCGACGGTGTTGGCCAGCCCCTGGCGGTAGACGACCGTCTGGAGCCGGCGCTTGAGCACGTCGGTGACCGACAGCGACAGGACGGCGTCCAGCGAGTCCTCCTCGTCCAGGACGCCGATGCGCTGGAGCCGGGCCACGAACTCCGCGCCCTCCCGGTCGGCGGCGTCCGCGTCGCCGCCGGCCCGGCCGAGCAGCTTGCGGGCCTCCCGGCGGAAGCCGCGCAGCTCGGACTGGGCCCGCCAGAGCTCCTCCTTGTTCTTGAGCCCGTACTGGTCGACCAGCCCCGCCTCGTCGGCGATGCGCTCGCCCTGGTAGGGGTGGTTCGGCGTCTCGTAGAACTTGGTGTTGCTTCCGAGCGGCATTACTCCTCAGCTGCCTCCTCTTCGGCCTGTTCTTCCTTGATCGCCTCGACGTTGACGCCGATGGTGCCCTCCGTCCGACCGGTGGACTTCGTGCGCTGGCCGCGGACCTTCTGGCCGCGCTTGTGGCGCACGCCCTTGTAGGAGTCGATCATCTTCATCCGGTTGATGTCCTGCCGGCGGGTCATCTCGAGGTCGTTGCCGATCTCGTGGGTGGTCTCGCCGGTGAAGAAGGCGTTCCGGTGGTTCGTCATCCAGTCGGGCACCTCCTCGGCGTAGCCCTCCACGATCTCGACGACCTCGTCGATGGCGTCGTCGTCGAGCGCGCCGAACGTCGCCCGGCGGTCGACCTCCGCCCGCTCGGCGATGATGCGAGCGGCGCGGTGGCCGACCCCGTTGAGCTCGGTCAGCGCGCGCTCGACGCTCTTCGTCCCGTCGAGGTCGGTCTGTCCGATGCGGACGAAGTACCGGATGTCCTCGTCGTCTCCGTCCTCGTCCGCCTGTGGTTCTTCCTCGCTCATGTGTTCGTGTGCGTGTGGATGAGCGTCGTGGCGGGGATTCGAACCCCGGAGGCTTGCGCCACTGAGTTAGCAACCCAGCGCCTTGGGCCAGGCTTGGCTACCACGACACGCCCTCCAATCTCGCCCTCGCGGACTCGGGGTCGACCCCCTACATCGATTGCGTCCGTTCGTATTCCGTCCCCGCACTTAAGGACTCCGAAGCGACGGCGTGGTGGGTGAGCCCTCTTCGGCCGGTTGCGAGCCAGTCCGCACGGTCACGCTCGGGCCGCCGAGTTCCGCCAGGAACGTCCGCCCGCTCGATGGCGAGCCCGCGTAGCGGTCCGTGGTGCGGACCGGAGATGTCCAGTGATCCGTCGTCGGAAGACGTATGGCCGCCGGCCCGGTACGGCCCGCCGATGGACGTCACCCGGGAGGCCGTCGGCTGGGGGCTGCTGTTCGCCGTCCCCCCGGCGATCGGTGCCGGCGCCCACGTCGCCATGGTCCGGGGCAGCTCCTGGACCGTCGGCGGGACGTTCGGCCTCGCGCTGGGCGTCGGGCTGTTCCTGCTGGTCGTCGCCATCGCCAGCACCGGCGAGAACGCCGAGTCCGGGGCCGGCGAAAGCGAAACCCCCTAACCGACGGGCGTCCACGGGGCGGCCATGGAGGGCGCCCACGAGGTCGCGGTGCTCCGGCTGGGCCACCGGCCGGGCCGCGACGAGCGGATGACCACCCACGTCGGGCTGACCGCTCGGGCGCTGGGCGCCGACCGCGTGGTCATCGCCGGCGAGGCCACCGGACCGAGAGAGACCGTCGCGGAGGTCGTCGACCGGTTCGGCGGCCCCTTCGTCGCGGAATCGACCGACGCGCCGCGGGCGCTGCTGGCCGACTGGCCCGGCACGGTCGTCCACCTCACCATGTACGGTCTGCCGGTCCAGGACGTCGCCGCCGACGTCCGTGCCGCCCACCGCGAGGAACCGGTGGTGGTGGTGGTCGGCGCCGAGAAGGTCCCGTTCGACGTCTACGAGGCCGCCGACCACAACGTCGCCGTCACGAACCAGCCCCACTCGGAGGTCGCGGGGCTGGCGGTGTTCCTCGACAGGCTGTTCGAGGGCCGCGAACTCGACCGCGAGTGGGCCGACGCGAGCCACGAGGTGGTGCCCACCGCGACGGGCAAGCGGGTCGAGCCGGTGGAGTGACCGCGGCCCGACGCGTGACCGGGTCGACGTGGCCGGGTCTCTCGTCGGGCGGGGTCGGCCCGGACACGGGCGGCGGTCCGCAGGCACAGTCCACCCCATCCTGGCGGCGACCCGATGGTTTTAACCCCCTGAGTACCCGGGTTTCGAGTACGATGGCTTTTGAGGACCTCCTCGAGGACCCCGTGATACAGAAGTACCTCCACGAGCTGGTGGGGCCGACCGGGATGCCCGTCGCCGCGGCGCCGCCCGACGGGGAGGTCACCGACGAGGAGCTCGCCGAGGAGCTCGGACTGGAGCTCAACGACGTCCGCCGGGCGCTGTTCATCCTCTACGAGAACGACCTGGCCTCCTACCGGCGGCTGCGCGACGAGGACTCCGGGTGGCTCACCTACCTCTGGACGTTCCAGTACGAGAACATCCCCGAGAAGCTCGAGGAGGAGATGGAGCGGCTGCTCGAGGCCCTGGAGGAGCGCGAGTCCTACGAGCGCGACCACGAGTTCTACCTCTGCGAGCAGGACTCCATCCGGTTCGAGTTCGGCGAGGCCATGGAGTTCGGGTTCGAGTGCCCGGAGTGTGGCTCTGAGCTCCAGTCGATGGGCAACGAGCGCCTCATCCGGGCGATGGACGACCGCATCGACGCGCTCCGCGAGGAGCTGCACGTCGAGGCCGAGGCCTGATGGTCGTCCTCGCGACGAGGTGCTACGTGGCGGGGGAGGCCCGCGACCGGGCGATCGACGGCCTCCGCTCGATGGTCGCCGACGACGTCGGCGACCTGGCCGTCGAGTTCGAGGTGGGCCTGCGCGATGACGGCTTCCCGACGGTCACCGTCGAGGGCCCCGACGCCCGGGTCGCCCGCAACGCGCTTGGCGAGCGGTGGGGCACCATCACTCCCCAGCGCGAGCCCGGGACGGTCCACGTCGGGACGCTCGCGTCCTGGGACGACGAGGGGTTCGTGCTCGACGCCGGCGAGTCCGTCGCCGTGCCCGCCGAGGAGCTCGGCCTGGGCCAGGGCACCCCCTCGCAGGTTCGCCGGCGGTTCGGGCTCGTCCAGCACGTGCCCCTGCGGTTCGTCGAGCCCGGGGACGGCGAGCGGCCGCGGCTCGCCGACGCCGAGCGCGACCGGCTGTTCGACTGGACGCGTGGCCACGGGCGGGTGAACGTCAACTCCGCCACCCGCGCGGAGGTGCGGGCGACGCTGAACCGCGCCGGCCACGCCCGCGACGTCGTGACCGTCGAGCGCCTCGGGCTGCTGGAGCAGAGCGTCGTGTGCCGGGAGGGCACCGACCCGCCGGGCCTGGTCGCCAGCGTCGGCGAGTACCTGCCCTCGGAGCTGCTCGCCGTCGTCCCATGAGCCGGCGCCGGCTCGTCGTCGCGACGGTCGCCCTGCTCGTCCTCGCCGGGCTGGCGGGCTGCACCGGCCTGTTCGGCGGGGGCGGGAGCAACCCGGGCGCACTCTCGAAGAACGCCAGCTACGACTGGGACGCCGACGCCGACGCCCACATCGAGATCAACCGCGGGAACTACACCGCGGTGTACAACGCCTCGGCCAAGACGACCGGCAACAACACGACCATCGCCGTCTACGGCCACGACACCCTCGGCATGGAGCAGCCCAAGGGCATCGCCGCACTCCAGTTCCGGTACCGGAACGGGACGGTGCTCCGGTACCGCCAGGGCGGCGACGTGGTGGCCGTCCACCCGAACGGGACGACCGCCGACGTCCCCGACGACCGGCTGGCCGTCGGCCGCGGCCAGCACCGGGCGAAGATACGGCTGCCAACCACCGACGGTCAGGTGGCGTTCACCACCTCGAAGAACGGCAAGCAGGTCTCGACGCCCACGTTCGTCCGGGGGACGTACGTGATGGTGCTGCCGGCCAACACCGACGTCAGGGTGCCGCTGCTGGGGTCGACCAGCCCGGGTGGCGCCTCCATCTCCACCGTCGACGGGCGGGTCCACGTCCGGTGGGAGTCGGTGGGTGGCTCGGGAGTCTCGGTCCGGTACTACCTCGACAGGGACCTCCTCATCTTCGGCGGGCTGGGGGTCGGGCTGGTGGTGCTCGG
>CAYWNQ010000178.1:0-4407 GCA_964459695.1 uncultured Halobacteriales archaeon
CTCCAGCTCGTCCATGAGGGCGAGCTGCTCCCGCGGGTCGATGGCGTACTCGTGCTCCGGGGCCGGCGCGGCGTTGTCGGCGCGTTCGACGGCGACGACGCTGGACTCGCGCTCGCCGTACTCGCCGCCGAGCAGGCCACAGGCCTCCATGGGCGCGCTCGCGAGGCCGTGGCTCACGATGGCGTCGTAGGCAGCCCGGTCGACCGCGAGCATCGCCCGCAGTTCGACACCGGCGCGGTTCGGTCTTTCGGCGGCCCGCTCAGTCCAGCGCCACGCTCACCGTGACGCCGTCGCCGAGGGGGAGCAGCGACGTCTCGAGCGACGGGTCGCCGGCGAGCGTCTCGAGGAAGTCGATGGTGCCCGCGGTGTTCTCGTTCGTGTCGACGGGCTCGCCGTCGACGTGGCTGACGATGGCCTCGAGGTGGACCGAGTTGCCCGACAGCGCGTTGTCGGCGACGACGAGGCCCCCGGGCGCCAGTCGCTCCCGGGCCGCTTCGAGGGCGTCCACGTAGTGGCGGTTGTAGTGGTCGAGGACGACGAGGTCGAACGGCCCCTCGGCCCGCTCGATGGTGTCGTGGGCGTCCCCGGCCTCGAAGGAGGCTCGGTCGGCCAGCCCCGCCGCGTCGAACCACTCGCGGGCCCGCTCGAGGTACCCGTCGTCGATGTCGGTGAGCACCACCTGGCCGCCGGCGGGCAGCGCGCGGGCGATCCAGTAGGCGGAGTAGCCAAAGCCCGAGCCGAACTCGAACGCCCGCTCGACGTCGGCCACGCGGGTCAGCAGGGCCAGGAGGCCGCCGACCTCCGGGCCCACGATCGGATAGTCGGTGGCGGCAGCGTGGTCCGCCATGGCGGCGAGGGTCTCGTCGGACGACGGGGCGAACGCCCGCAGGACGCGGGCGGTGTGCGCGGGAAGGACGTCGGTCATCGCCGCCAGTACCCCGGGGGGACTGATAGCGATGGCGGATGGGAGCCGGACGCCAGCCGTCGGGCGGACGCTCAGTCGACCGGCGTCGGGACGTCGGCTTCGCGGCCGGGCCGTTCCTCCTCGAGGACGGTGACCGTCGGGGTGTCAGTCGCCGGGTCGCGGCCTACGGCCACCCGCCCGCCGAAGGCCGCCTCGAGGTGATCCTCGGTGAGCACGGCCGCGGGCTCGCCGGTCGTGCGGACCCGCCCCGCCGTCAACAGGACGAGTTCGTCGCAGAACCGCGCGGCGAGGTCGAGGTCGTGGATGGCCGCGAGGACCGTCCGCCCCTCCACCTCGACCAGGTCGCGGACGAGCCCCAGGGTCCGGACCTGGTGGTGGACGTCGAGGCTGGCAGTCGGTTCGTCGAGGAGGAGGACCGGCGCCGCCTGGGCGAGCGCGCGAGCGAGCAGCACCCGCTGGCGCTCGCCGCCGCTGACGGCCGTGATGGGCCGGTCGGCGAGGTGGTCCGTCGCCGTCCGGTCGAGCGCGCGGTCCACCGCCCCGGGGTCCGGATCGCGGCCGCCGAACCGGGGGCGGTGCGGGTGCCGGCCCAGCGCGACGACCTCGCGGACGGTGAAGTCGAACGAGAGGTTCGTGCTCTGGGGGACCGTCGCGACCCGCCGGCCGAGCGCGCGGGCCGAGAGGTCGGCCACGTCCGCGCCGTCGAGGGTGACCCGGCCCGCCACCGGCGTCAGGAGGCCGTTGATGGTGCGGAGCAGGGTGGTCTTCCCGGCGCCGTTCGCGCCGACGAGCCCGACGAACCGGCCCGGCTCGGCCCGTAGGTCGATCGCGTCGAGGATGCGGTCGCCGCCGAGCTCGACGCTCACGCCATCGACGTCGATCACAGCGCGTGCACCTCCCGCTCGCGGAGCAGGTAGAGGAAGAACGGCGCCCCGAGGAAGGCGGTGACGATGCCGACGGGCAGCTCCGCCGCGCCCATCCGGGCGAGGGTGTCGGTGGCCACGAGGAAGACGGCGCCGGCGAACGCGCTGGCGGGCAGGAGCACCCGGTGGTCGGGGCCGACCACGAGCCGCATGGCGTGGGGGACGATGAGTCCGACGAAGCCGATGATGCCGGCGACGGCGACGGCCACCGCCGTCACGAGCGACGAGGCGGCCAGCAGCAGCCGCTTGGTGCGCTCGACGTCGACGCCCAGAGTGTGGGCGTCCTCCTCGCCCAGGAGGAGCGCGTTGAGGTCGCGCCCGTAGGGGAGCACGAGGAGGAACCCGACGGCGGTGAGGGGGCCCGCCACCGCGACGTCGCCCCAGTCCGCCGCGTGGAGGTGGCCCATGAGCCAGAACACCGCCTGCCGGAGGTTCTCGCCGCTCAGCAGCAGGAGCAGCGAGACGACGGCGCCCAGCAGCGTCTGGACCGCGATCCCCGCGAGGAGGAGCGTGGCCACCGGGGTCCGCCCGCCCTCGGTGGCGATGAGGTAGACGCCGAAGGCAGCGACGAGCGCCCCCGCGAACGCCGCCGCCTCGAGGCCGAACGGGACCGAGACGCCGAGCGCGATGGTCGCGACGGCACCCACGGCCGCGCCGGCCGAGACGCCGATGATCGACGGGTCGGCCATCGGGTTCCGGAAGAAGCCCTGCATCACCGTGCCGGCGGCCGCCAGCGCGAAGCCGACGATCGCCGCGAGGACGATGCGCGGCAGCCGGAGCGTGGTCACGATGACCCGCGTCGGCTCGGCGATGGTGATCCCGAGGTCCACGCCGACCGCCGACCCGAGGCTCGCGACGAGGGTCCACGCCACCGTGGTCGGCGGGATGGCCACGGGGCCCACCCCGGCGCTGGCCACCATCGCGAGCAGCAACAGGACCGCGAGCCCTCCCGACCAGCCGACGGCCCGGGCGGTGTGGCTCATGCGGTTGACATCAAATCCGTTTGTATTAGGTAAATATTTATTGAATCCAGTGGGCTCGCCGGTTACGGCAACGCCTCCAGTCCGAGCGCCGCGAGGTCGAGATGGTCCGAGACGAGGGCCGCGGCCCGGTCAGCTGGCGCCCGCCGCCGGTCGCGTCGGTCCGGGCGGGTCTTCCCCGCATGGCGGAACGCCGCGTCGACGAACGCGTCCCGCGGGGCGTCGTTCTCGAACAGGCCGTGGAGGTAGGTCCCGAGCACGTTCCCGACGGCGGCGCTGTCGTCGCCGAGCGGCGTCTCGACCGGCGCCAGCGGACGGGTCTCGCCCATGTGGATCTCGTAGCCGCTGACCGTCCCAGTGGCGCCGGTCAGTGGCCCCGTGCCGTCGAGCGCTACGGTCGCTGGCTCGACGCGCTTGTCCCGGGAGAACCGGGTCTCGACCGGGAGGCGGCCGAGGCCGTCGAGGACGTCGCGCTCGCCCGTCCCTTCGACCGACGCGTTCGTGAGCCGTTCCCCGAGGAGTTGGTACCCCCCACACAGGCCGACGACGGGGCCCTCGAACGATTCGAGCGCCTCGGCGAGGCCCGTGCCCCGCAGTGCGAGCAGGTCGTCCACCGTGTTCTTCGTGCCCGGGAGCACCACGGCGTCCGCCCCGCCGAGATCGGCGCCGAGGGGCACGTAGGCGACCCGGACGCCCGGCTCCCGCGCCAGCGGTTCGAGGTCCGTGAAGTTCGAGATGTGCGGCAGCCGGGGCACGGCCACCCTGACCGCCTTCTCCTCGGGGACGTCGTCATCGCCGAACACGGCCGTCCCGTCCCCGTCGGGGAGGCTGACGCTGTCCTCCGCCGGGAGGCCCGGGTCGTCGTGGGGGAGGACGCCGACGACTGGCACACCCGTTCGGGCCTCGGTGGTGTCGATGCCGTCGACCAGGAGCGACCGGTCGCCCCGGAACTTCGTGATGGCCGTCCCGACGAGGCGGTCCCGGACCGCCGGGGCGGCCAGCTCGACGCTGCCGACCAGGCTCGCGAAGGCCCCGCCGCGGTCGATGTCGGCCAGGAGGAGCACGTCGGCGTCGGCGAACCGGGCCGTTTCGACGTTGGCGAGGTCCCGGTCGTGGAGGTTGACCTCGCCGATGCCGCCGGCCCCTTCGGCGATGACGATGTCGTGGTCGGCGGCGAGCCGGGCGTGGGCGGCGGCCGCCGCCTCCCGGGCCGCGGCCCAGTGGTCGGCGTAGTACGCCCCGGCGCCGACGTGGCCGACCGCGGTGCCGTCGATGACGAGCTGGGACTCCCCCTCCCCGCGGGGCTTCAGCAGGACGGGGTTCATGTCGGTGCTCGGGGGGACGCGGGCGGCCCGCGCCTGGACGTACTGGGAGACGCCGATCTCGCCCCAGTCCCCGGCCGGCGTCGCGGCGACGCGGGCGTTGTTCGACATGTTCTGGGCCTTGAACGGCACCACGTCGACCCCGCGGTCCGAGAGGAGGCGGCACAGCCCCGCGACGACCGTGCTCTTGCCGACGTGGCTCGCCGTCCCCGCGACCAGGAGCGTTCGGGTCACGTGGGTCGGAAACCCCGCCGGCG
>CAYWNQ010000179.1:0-4318 GCA_964459695.1 uncultured Halobacteriales archaeon
ACGGCGTCCAGCGGGGCCTGGTGGGCGAGGTCGTCGGCCGGCTCGAGGACCGCGGTCTGAAGCTCGTGGCGGCGAAGTTCACGCGCATCCCCGAGTCGCTGGCCCACGACCACTACGCCGAGCACGAGGACGAGCCGTTCTTCGAGGACCTGGTCGAGTTCATCACCTCCGGCCCGGTGCTGGCGACGGTGTGGGAGGGCGGCGACGCCACCCGCCAGGTCCGCCGGATGATGGGCGCGACCGACCCCGCCGAGGCCCAGCCCGGCACCATCCGGGGCGACCTCGGGCTGTCGCTCGGCCAGAACGTCATCCACGGGTCGGACCACGAGGACCCCGGCGCCAACGAGCGGGAGATCGACCTGTTATTCGACGACGACGAGCTCGTCGACTGGACGAAGGACGACGACGTCTGGGTCTACGAGGACGCCGGCGACCACTGAGCGGGCGACGCCGGCACCGTCAGCACGAGAGCCAGCGTCAGCGACCGCCGTCGCCGCCATCGTCGCCGCCGTCGTCGTCCTCCACCGCCGGGTCGTGGGTCTCGAACCAGTCGGTCAGCGTCTCGATCCGGTGGATGGCCCGCTCGGGCGTGCTGATGTCGTGGTGCTCGTCCTGGTAGACGACCAGCTTCGCGGGCACGCCGCGCTTGCGCACGCTGACGTACAGCTGCTCGGACTGGCTGGGTGGACAGCGCCAGTCGCGGTCGCCGGCGGTTATCAGCAACGGCGTGTCGACGGCGTCGACGTCGGTGAGCGAGGAGATATCGCGGTACGTCTCGGGCTCCTCCCAGGGGAGGCCGAACTCGGCCTCCAGCCAGTTGTGGTTGTCGTCGGTGCCGTAGAGGCCGTGGTAGTCGTAGATGCCGTGCTCGGGCGCGGCCGCGGCGAAGCGGTCGTCGCGGGTCACGGCGTGGGCGGTGACGACGCCGCCGTGGGAGATGCCGGTCACGAACAGCCGGTCGGGGTCGGCCCAGCCCCGGTCGACGAGGGCGTCGACGGCGCTGGTGAGGTCCTCGGTCTCGAGCTCGCCGCGGGTACCCCGGAGCGCCTCGGCGAACTCCCGCCCGTAGGAGGTGCTGCCCCGGTAGTTGACGCAGGCGACGAGGTAGCCCTCCGCCGCCCAGTACGCGCGGTCGAATCTGAACGCCGGCGCGTCGTAGGCCATCGGACCGCCGTGGACCTGGACCACGAGCGGCCGGGGGTCGCCGTCGGCCGCGAAGTCGGCGGGACGGAAGACCAGGGCCTCGATGTCGTCCCCGGCGTCGTTCTCGACCGTGAGCCGCTCGCAGTCCGGCATCGGCCCGTCGGCCACGAGGTCGGCGTTCAGGTCGGTGAGCCGGGTCGACGACGCCAGGTCCGCACCCAGGGCGAAGACGTCCGAGGGCGCGTCCGGCGCGGTCACGGCGACGGCGACCCCGCCCGGCGACCCGCTGGCGGCGGCCAGCGACCGGCCCTCGCCTTGGGCGTCGAACACCCGCTCGGCCCCGCCCTCGGCGTCACACCGGACCAGGCGCGTCCGCCCGCCGTCGCCGACGGGCGCCAGGAGGTCGCGGTCGTCGATCCAGTCGACCGTGCCCGTGGGTGCGACCGTGCGGTCCAGTCCCGCCGAGACCGACTCGAAGCTGCCCGCCGCGGGGTCGGCGACGGCGACCTCGGCGGGCCGGTACCAGTTCGTCGGCGGCTCGCGGGCGACGCAGGCCAGCCGGTCGCCGTCCGGACTCCAGGTGGGGCCGGTGCAGTACGCCTCGCCCCGGGTGAGGCGCTCGCAGTTGCCGCCGTCGGGGTCGACGGCGAAGACGTCGTAGACCGACGAGTCGTCGGGCTCGTCGGTGCGGTTCGAGAGGAAGGCGATGCGGTCGTGGGGGCCCCAGGCCGGCTGGAGTCCCAGGTGTGGCTCCAGCGAGCCGGCGCCGTAGGCCCCGTCCAGGCGGTGGCTCTCGCGCGTCTCGCAGTCCACGACGAAGAGGTAGGCCGTGACGTCGTCGAGCCAGCCGACGCCGTTTGCCTTGTGCTGCAGCCGCTCGACCTCGACCGGCCCGCCCTCGCGCCTGTCCTCGAGGTACGCCTGCTGGTCGTCGGTGGGGTCGCGCGCGTCGACGACGACACGCTCGCCCGCGGGGCCGAAGTCGAAGTCCCGGACGCCCTCCTCGCGGTCGGTCACCTGCCTGGCGTCCCCGCCGCGGGCCAGGTCGAACACCCAGACCTGGGGCTCGGGCTCCCCGTCGCCCTCGTCCTCGGCGTCGTCCCCGTCGTCAGGCGGGCCGACCTGGAGGGCGGCGTCGGTGTCGCGGGCGGCGACGAACCCGAGCTTCCGGCCCGCCGGCCCCCAGGTGGGCGACCCGGCGTCGGATGCCCGGCTGAGTCGGCGCGGCGGGGCGCCGCCGTCCGCCGGGACGACGAAAAGCGACTGGCGGCGCTCGTCGTTGGCCGCGTCGTACTCGCGGGCGACGAACGCGACGCGCTCGCCGTCCGGCGACGTGGCCAGCTCCGTCACCCGGGTGACCTCGTAGAGGTCGTCCGGGTCGAGGGCGTCTGCCATGGCCCGCCCTCAGGGCGGGCCGTCCCTTATAGCTGTCCGCCCGACGGCTAGTCGGCGCTGACGGCCCCCGCGACCTCGACGTCGCCGGCGTCGAGGTCGGCTTCGACCTCGCGGGCCGCCTGCACCATGTTCGCCATCTTCCCGTAGGCCACCTCGCGGGGCAGCAGCTTCAGCCCGCAGTCCGGCGAGACGGTCAGCTGGTCGGGAGCCACGACCTCGAAGCCCCGGAGGATGTTCTCCTTGATCTCGGCGACGGGCTCGACCTCGGCGGTGTGTGCGTCGACGACGCCGAGCCCGAGGTCGGTGGTGAACTCTGGCTCTCCGAACACGTCGAGCTGCTCGTAGTCGTCGTTGCAGAGCTCGACGTCGAACTCGTCGATGGGGAACTCGAGGATCTCCGGGTAGACCCGCGAGTAGTCGCCGTAGCAGACGTGGAGGCCCACACGGACGTCGTCGGGGATGCCCGCGACGATCTGCTCGAGGCAGTCGCCGACGATGGCGTGGTCGTCGGGCGTGGTCGCGAGTGCTGGCTCGTCGATCTGGACGTAGCGCGCGCCCGCCTCGACCAGGGCCTCGACCTCCTGGTTCACCAGGTCCGCGAGCTCGCCGGCCAGTTCGGCCTCGCTGCCGTAGTGCTCGTCGAACGACCAGGAGGCCAGGGTGTAGGGGCCGGTGATGGGCACCTTCACGGGCACGTCGGCGACGTCGGTGGTGAACCGGAACTCGTCGACGAGCCACTGCTCGCCGTAGGCCACCTCGTCGACGACCGAGGGCTTGTCGAAGTAGTTGTGGCCCCACACCTTGACGGGGCCGTTGAACGCGTAGCCCTCGATGCGGTCGGCGAAGTACTCCACCATCTCGTTGCGGCGCATCTCGCCGTCGACCACCACGTCCAGGCCCGCGCGCTCGTGCTCGGTGGTGATCAGCCGGGCCGCGTCGTCGGTGGCCTCCGCCCAGTCATCGTCGTCGAAGCCGTGGTCGGGGTCCTCGTAGTTGTCGCGGGCCCGGTTGAGCCACGTGGGCTTGGGGTACGAGCCGACGACGGTCGTCAGCAGGAAGTGGTCGTGGGGGTGGTCCGGCGGGCGGAACTGCTCGCGGGTCATGCCCGCACCTCCGGGGTGGCGGCTGCGGCCAGCGCGTCCAGCTTCGCCGCGAACCTGTTGACGGGCAGGTAGAACAGCTCGGTGTTCGCCGTGGCGTAGACGGTGTCGAACGAGGCCGCCGGCGCGTTGTCGCCGACCCACTCGATGCGCTCGCGGATGGTCTCGGGGGACTCCACCAGCGTGTTCTGGCCGTCGACGACGCCGAGCGCCACGTCGTCGGTGGTGCCGTACTCGGTGATGTTGTACAGCGACCCCTCGGCGTCGGCCACTAGGTCGTAGCCCACCGCGTCCACGTCGGCGTCGAGCAGGTGGGCGTGGACCCGCTCCTCCAGGGCGCCCCAGTAGCTGTGGACCACGACGTCTGCGTCGGTGGCGCCGGCGACCCGGTCGATGGCCGCGCTCGCGCGCTCGTCTTCGCCCTCGCCCGGCGGCGCGGTCACCAGCGAGGGCTCGAGCACGAACAGCGTCTCGTGGGCCGGGAACTCGCCGACCTCGCCGGCCAGGAACTCGGCGACGGCGTCCAGGAACGCCGCCTCGTCGCCGTAGTGCTCGTCGGTCGCCAGGTCCGAAAGCGAGTACGGCCCCGGCAGGACCGCCTGGAGCCGGTCGGTCGCCTCGGCGGCGACCGACAGCTCGGCGGCCACGTCGCCGTCGGCGGTCAGGTCGCCGGTGACCAC
>CAYWNQ010000180.1:0-4285 GCA_964459695.1 uncultured Halobacteriales archaeon
GCCATCCGGTGCTCGGTCGACCCCGAGGACTTCTCGCTGGACAACCTGCTCGAGCGCCTCGAGTCCACCGGCAGCACAATGCGCAACGAGGCGACGAAGGCACTGGCCCACGGCAACCCGGACCTGGCCGAGCGGGCGCTCAACCGCGAGCGCCAGGCGAACAAGATCTTCGTCCTGCTGCTCCGGCTGACGTTCACGGCCTACCAGAACCCCAACCTGGCCCGGGCGGTGGGCCTCGAGACCGGCTTCCCGCTCATCGGCTACCGCTCCATCGCCAAGAACCTGGAGCTGACCGCCGACAACGCCGAGGACATCGCCGACATCGTGCTCGAGACCGAGGGCCACAGCCTGGACGTCGACTCCGGCACGATGCGGGAGATCCGGGAGTTCACCGACAGCGTCGACGAGATCACCGGCAAGGGCGTCGCCGCCGCGGTCGAGCGCGACTACGAGATCGCCATCGAGGTCAAGGAGCTGTTCCGGGAAATCGAGGACCGCCAGACCGAGATCCTGACCGACCTCGACGAGATGCCCAACGAGGACCTGCTCCGGGTGCGGGAGGTGCTGGTCGGCCTCCAGCAGACCGCCCAGTACGCCGTCCGGAACGCCGAGATCGCCACGAACCTCGCGCTCAACGAGGAGAACCAGTACGTCTCGATCTCCTAGTCGGCGCCGGCGCCCTCCGCCGGCGCGTCGCCGGCGGCAGCGGACTCCTTGATCACCGTGAGCGGGTTCCGGGTCTCGATCCGGCAGGCGAAGGCCGGGTGCTCGGCCACGTGGCGCACCAGCATGTGGCGGCGCGAGCCCGTGATGCCGGTGCGGCCCACGGCCTCGGCGGTGAACCGCCCCGGGAGCCGGTCGTACAGCCGTTCGAGCCGGCGGAACGAGTCGAACACCTTGCGGTTGCCCGCCGACTCGGCGCCGCGGCGCTCGACCACGTAGCTCCCGTCCTCGCGGTGCTCGCCGGCGGTCCGCAGGAACTCGCGGCGGTCGGTGAGCGCCTCGCCGACCGACGCCCGCAGCTCGCGGGCTCGCTCGTGGGAGAGTTCGACGTCGTCGCCGTCGACGGTGAGAACGATGGATCCGCGGCTCGACGATTCAACCGAGAACGCGACCAGGAGCCTGGCTACTCCGCGTCATGCGACCGACGGTACCGTCCCGACCGACTAAACTCTGTCGCCGGCCACGCCGTGTCGTACCCCAGCGGCGCGAGCGCACCCAGGAGGCCCCCGTCGGTGGGGGTGGGGGTCTGGGTCGGTGTCGCCGTGGGCGTCGGCGTGGGACCGCCGGGCGAGGCCGTCGGCGTGGCCCCGTCGCCGGGCGTCGGGGTCGGAGTCGCGCTGCCGGACCCCCCGCCGGGCCCGCCACCGGACTGTCCCTTCGTCCCGAAGATGTCCGTCTCGATGGTGCGCTCGATGGTGAGCTCCCGGAGCGGGACGCGGACGTCCTCCTCGACCGGCGCGGGGAGCTCGACGACCACGTAGAAGTCGATCCGGAGCTCCGTCACCTGGCCGTTCCGGAGGTGGCTGACCCACCAGTCGTCGAGGTGGCGGTTCTGTATGGTCGGGGTCGTCTCGACGACCCGCGACTCGCGACCCGGGATGACGTACTCCTCGGAGGTCCGGCCCTCGCCGACCAGGACGTCGTTCATCGTCACCTCGTAGCCCACCTGGGTGATGGTGTAGGGCTTGGCCTGCTGGGGGTTGAACACGGTCAGGTCCATGTTCACCGGCGTCGTCGAGTTGTCCGGCGGGACGGTCCCCCACTCGCCGCGGGTCCGGTTGACGTACAGCACCGGGTTCTCGAACAGCGCCGGGAACCGGCGGGGCGAGTTGACCGGCTTCGTCTCGTTGCTGTCGAACGTGCTGGCGATGTTCGTCTCGACCGTCCGGTTGATCTTGGGGTGGAAGGTCCGCCCGCCGAGGATGCCGGACCTGATGTGGGCGTCGATGGTGACGTTCGTCCGCTCGTCGTTGCGGACGTGCGAGGCCCACCACGGCGGGATGCGGTCGTTTCGCATCTGCGTCTGGAACTGCAGCGTCGTGTTCCCCGTGGTGACCTGGAGGCCCTCCTTGGCCCCCGACGCCATCGCGACCTCGTTCATGAAGACCGTGTAGTCGACGGTGGTGTCTCCGAGTCTGACACCGAACGGGTTGGGGTTGTGGACCACGAGGTCGGTCTCGACGACCGTCGTCTCGTTCGACACCGCCCCGAACCGGTTCTCGACGCCGACCACCGTCGGTGCGCCGAGGACGCCGACGGTGAACGCCCCGCCGATGGCCGCGACGAGCAGGCCGATCGCGGTCAGGACGACCCGCAGCCTGGTTCCGAAGAACACCTCCCGTGGTTCGACGTCCTCGGCCATCGCCCGCAGGTCCATTGCGGCGGTACAACGCGTGCGCCCGTCATTAGCCTTCTGACCCACGAGGGGCCAACGGTGGAGCTAAGTGGCTGGTGGCGGAGCCACCGACATGGCCAACGTTCGGGACACGTCGGACCTGGGACTCGGAGCCGGGCTCGTCCTCGCGGTCGTGGCGGGACTGGCGGCGACCCTCCTGTTCGTCGCCTCGCTGGCCGGCGACCAGGTGGCCTCCGGCTGGGGCTTCGGCGCGGCGGTCGGCGCCGCCTCGCTCGCGGTCGTCGCGCTCCACGTCGAGGGGTGAACGGGCACCGTCCGGTGGGACGCTATCGGAGGTTGGGCCTGGGTGGACGGCTCACGTTCGAGCTCACGAGTCGGTTCCGTACCCGCAGGCCGTTCCCCGTGTACTCCCGGTCGCACCGCCGGAAAGCCTCGTCCGCTCGCGAGCAGCAACTGGTTCTGCAACCGCCACCGCCGACCGCAGGGAGCCGCGAGCACGCGACTCGCGAGCGCACCGAGTCCGGCGCCTCGGGGCGTTCCGGGCGGTTGCGGTGGAGTAGAGTACGACCACATGGTCGACCCCACACGCCGCTACAGAACGTCTACACGACGTTCGGTCCTCCCACTACTCCAGGTACGGCGCACAGACCATCTCGACGCCGTCCTCGAAGTCGACCTCCGGGGCCCACCCCGTCGCCGCCCGCAGCTTCGAGGCGTCGGCCCGTTGCTGGTGGTTGTAGTGCTTGATCTGGACCGGCTCGTACACCGGGTCGACGTCGGTGCCGAGGGCGTCGTTGATCATGGCGACCATCTCGTTGAACGAGAAGTTCCGGCCCGTCCCGACGTTGTACACGCCCGAGAGCCGCTCGTCGGCGACGGCCTCGATGGCGGCGACGACGTCCGAGACGTGGGTGAAGTCCCGGGTCTGGCTGCCGTCGCCCCAGAGCACTGGGGACTCGCCGCGGGCGATCTTGTCGGCCCACTGGGAGACGGTGTTGGCGTACTCGCCCTTGTGGCCCTCGGCGCCGCCGTAGCCCTGGTAGATAGAGAAGAACCGCAGGCCGGCCATCGAGACCCCCTCGTAGAAGTTCCGGTAGTACTCGGCGAAGCGCTCCCGTGAGAGCATGGAGGCCTCGTAGCCCGTGTCGGCCGCCACGGCCTCGTCCTCGGTGGACGGCAGGTCGTCGTCGTAGATGGAGGAGGTCGAGGCGTAGACGAAGGTGTCACAGCCGTCGGCGCGGGCCTGCTCGACCACGTTGACGAACCCCTCGACGTTGACGCGGGCGCCCTCGCGAGGGTTGTCCTCGAGCATGGCCCGGGAGGACAGCGCGGCGAGGTGGACCACCACGTCGACGTCCGTCGGGAGGTCCTCGTCCAGCACGGAGGCCTCGACGAAGGTCACCCCGTCGTCGAGGTTCTCCGGGGTCCCGAGGTAGCAGTCGTCCAGCGCAACCACGTCGTTGTCGGCGGCCAGGGCGTTGGCGAGGTTCGAGCCGATGAACCCCGCCCCGCCCGTCACCAGCACGCGGTCGCCGTCCATGTCCCGACTGGTCGCTCCCACGTGCAAAGGGGTGTCGGTCCGCAGTCTCCGGCATTATATATTCCATCGGACATACGTGCGTGGCACCGATTCACGTGGCCCGGCTGCGGGACGCCACCGCACCAGGCGACCCCTGCGGACCACCGCCGCATTTAAGGAAACTAACGACCAACGATTGTTTATGTCATCAATCGAACTTACGACGAGCCAGACGAAGATCCTCGAGGCGTTGGTGAACCTCTACCGCGACCGCGAGAGCGCCGTGAAGGGCGAGGACATCGCCGAGGAGGTCGACCGGAACCCGGGGACGATCCGCAACCAGATGCAGTCGCTGAAGGCCCTCCAGCTGGTCGAGGGGGTCCCGGGACCGAAGGGCGGCTACAAGC
>CAYWNQ010000181.1:0-4283 GCA_964459695.1 uncultured Halobacteriales archaeon
CCGGGTCGCGGCCCGAGCGCCGCTCCCGGCCAGTCGGCCGGCCGATCAGCCGACAGAGGTGGGACAAAAAGGGGCCGCCCGGTCGACGAGCGAGGCGACGCTAGGACCGCAGGGAGCGAAGCGACCGAGGACCGCAGCGAGCCACAGCCGTCGAGCGGGCGGGGGCTTTCCGGCGGTACTCCTAGGTTCAAGCACGAACTGCGGTCCGCGGTGGCGGGGGATTCACGCGGGACTCCTGGCGGTCAAGCAGGCGGGGGCTTTCCGGCGGTACTCCTAGGTTCAAGCACGAGTGGCGGTCGGCAGGGGCGGTTCAGAGACGTGCAGACGTCGACCGACGGAGGCGGCCCAGAGCGGACCCACCGATACGACCGCCCAGTACGTTTCCCACCGTCAGGGGTGGGCGTAGTAGCAGACAGTCTCGCCCCGGGCCCCATCGTCCCCCCCGACCGCGTCCACCCGCGCGAACCCCACGCGCTCGAACTGGAGCAGGTCGTCGACGCCGTAGTCGGCGAGCCCCGGCTCGGCCCGCCCGGCCACGTCGCCGTCCATCGTTCGGAGCCGGACCGGCCGGCCGGCGTCGGCGGGCACCCAGTGGACGACCGGCACGTCGCCCGACCGCACGACCTCGATGTCCTCGCCGGTGAACGACAGCGCCCCGTCGGCCAGCCGGACCGGGCCGAACCCCTTGAGCCAGACCCGCTCGCCCGCCGCCGGCACGTCGTCGGGCTCGAGCAGCACGGCGCTCCCGACGGGGATCTCCCGGCGCCCGCGCTCGTCGTGGTCGGGGTGGACCGGCGGCCTGGCGACGTCGGGGCCGCCCTCGACCGGGAACCGCCGCCCGTCACGCACCAGGAACGCCCGGTCGGTCTCGTCGTCGACGCGCTCCCGGTTGGCGGCGTAGACCGACGACATCGCCAGGTCCACGTTCGACGTGGAGGTGCCCAGCTCCACCATGGCGTCGACGATGGCGCCGCCGCGGATGCCCCGGCGCCGGAGGCTCGCCACCGTCGGCGCGCGCGGGTCGTCCCAGCCCTCGAGGTCGCCCGCCTCGATGGCCGCCTTGATGGACGAGGTCGACAGCGCCACGTCGTAGGCGTCGACCTGGACGTGGCCCCAGTGGACGACCTCGGGGTAGGTCCAGCCGAAGTAGTCGTAGACGAACCGCTGGCGCTTGGCCGAGTCCTGGAGGTCGATGCCGCGGATGACGTGGGTGACATTCGTCAGGTGGTCGTCGACGCCGGACTGGAAGTCCAGCATCGGCCAGCACCGGTAGTCGGCGGCGGCCTCCCGGGGGTGGGGCGTGTCGATGAGCCGGAAGGCGACCCAGTCCCGCAGCGCGGGGTTGTCGTGCTCGATGTCGGTCTTCACCCGCAGCACCATCTCGCCGGCGGCGTACTCGCCGTCGACCATCGCCTCGAACTCCCCGGCGACCGTGTCGGGGTCCTTGTCGCGGTGGGGGCAGGCCTCGGCGTCGTTCTTCAGCGCCGAGAACTCCGCGGCGGGACACGAGCAGGTGTAGGCGCCCCCGAGGGCGATCAGCTCCCGGGCGTGGTCGTAGTAGGTCTCCAGGCGGTCGCTGGCCCGGACGACCTCGTCGGGCGAAAAGCCCAGGTACGCGATGGCGTCGAGAATCTGGTCGTAGGCCGCCAGGTCCGGGCGCTTGGTCTCGGGGTCGGTGTCGTCGAACCGGCACAGCATCCAGCCGTCGTAGCGGTCCTTGTAGGTCCCGATGACGGCCGGCATCCGGGCGTTGCCGAGGTGCCACGGCCCGTTCGGGTTGGGCGCCAGCCGCATCCGGATCTGGTCGTAGTCGTCGGCGTTCGGGAGGTCGCCGAGCGGGTGGTCGTCGCCCTCGTCGTCGGCCTCGAGCTCGGCGACCCTCTCGGGGGCGAGTTCGGCCAGGCGCGCGCGCCGGCCGGCGTCGTCCATCTCGTTGACCGACTCGACCACCGGCGCCACCACGCCCGGCACCTCGTCGCCGTGCTCGCGGAACTCGGGGTGCTCGCCCATCAGCGGGCCCACGATGGCGCCGACCTGGGCGTCGCTGTCGTGCTTCAGGGCGTTGTAGAGCGCGGCCTCCTCCGCCGCGCGGGAGATGCGCTCTCGCAGGTCCTCGTCCATCGATTGGGGGTGCGTACTGGGGGCTGCCGGGAAAACACGTCGATTCCGGCCAGGGGATGGCGCGAGGTGCTGGACTACAGGTTCGTGGGCGGCGAGCCGATGACGAGAGACCCCACCAGGAAATCGCGCTAGTACTCCCGCTCCACCAGGTAGTCGGCGATGCCCGCCAGCAGGTCCCGGGCCTCCCCCTCGGGGACGTCGTCGAGGTGGGCCTTGCCGCTGTCGACCAGGTCGTCGGCCAGCTCCCGGGCGTAGTCCAGGCTCCCGGCGTCGTCGAGGACGGCGACGGCCTCGTCGATCTCGGCCTCGGTGACGCCCTCGACGGTGTCGGCGTCGACGAGGCCCTCCACGTCGACGCCCCGGTCGCGGGCGTGGACGGTGACCACGGTGCGCTTGTTCTCGACGAGGTCGCTGCCGCGCTGCTTGCCGAGCTTCGACGAGGGCGTGGTCAGGTCCAGCAGGTCGTCGCGAATCTGGAACGCCCGGCCGACCTCGAGGCCGTAGCCCGTCAGCGCGTCGACGACCGACTCGTCGGCGCCGAGCAGTATCGGCGGGATGGCCGCCGAGGCGGCGTACAGCACGGCGGTCTTGAGCTCGATCATCTCCAGGTACTCGTCGGTCGTGACGTCGTCGCGGCTCTCGAAGGCGACGTCGTAGGCCTGGCCCTCGCAGATGTGGGTGCAGGTGCGGGCCAGCTCCTGCATCGCCGGGACCTGGCGGTCGGCGGGGGCGCCGGTCTCGAGCATGTACTCGAAGGCCTTCGAGTAGAGGGTGTCGCCGGCGAGGATGGCGGTCTCCAGGTCGTACTCGCGGTGGACCGCCGGCACGCCCCGCCGGAGGTCGTCGTCGTCCATGATGTCGTCGTGGATGAGCGTGAACGACTGGATGATCTCCACCGAGACCGCCGCCGAGAGGACGTCGACCGGCCCCCCGGGACTCGGGAACGCCCGGTAGTCCGCCGACAGCGGCGCGACCTCGCCGGTCGCCTCGGCGGACAGCAGCAGGATGGTCGGCCGGAGGCGCTTGCCGCCGGCGTCCAGCAGGTACCGCGAGGCCTCGTACAGCCGCTCGGGGGGCGCCACGGCGAGCTGCTCGTCGATGGCGTCGTTGACCCGGGCGCGACGCTCGGCGATGGCGCCCTCCACCCGGTCCCGTTCGCGCTGGTTCATCGGGTGGGGACTGGGGGCCGGTGCCTAAAGAACCGACGTATTCGGGCGGGGCGACCGACGATCAGGTGCCGCCTCCCGTCCGGCGATCCCTACTCGACGATCTGGACCACGTTGCCGTTGCGGGTGACGTGGAGGTCCCGGCCCATCCGGTAGCCCTCGCTCTCGCAGAGGTTGACGTAGTCGCTGAAGCCGCTCATGTCCTGGTGGGCGGGGATGACGTTCCGGGGCTGGAGCGCGTCCAGCATCTCGTAGTGGCCCTCGCGGTTGAGGTGGCCCGAGACGTGGACGTCGTCGTAGATGCGGGCGCCCTGCATCTTGAGGAGCTGCTCGGACTGGTAGCGCTGGCCCTCGTTGGTGGGCTCGGGGATGATGCGTGCGCTGAAGATGACCTTGTCGCCGTCCTCGAGCTCGTAGGGCGTCTCGCCGCGGCCCATCCGGGTCAACATCGCGCGGGGCTCGCCCTGGTGGCCGGTGACGACGGGCAGGAAGTTCTCCTTGCCCTCGTTCATGATGCGCTTGAACGTCCGGTCGACGGACTTCCGGTGGCCGTACATGCCGAGGTCGCCGGGGAAGTCGACGAAGCCCAGCCGCTCGGCGGTGCCGGAGTACTTCTCCATCGACCGCCCGAGCAGCACCGGCTGGCGGCCGATGTCCTTGGCGAACTCCACGAGGCTCGTGACACGGGCGATGTGGCTGGAGAACGTGGTGGCGACGATGCCGCCGTCGTAGTCCTCCATCGAGTGGATGACGTCCTTGAGGTGCGTGCGCGCGACCGACTCGCTGGGCGTGCGGCCCTTCTTGCTCGCGTTGGTGCAGTCCTCGATGTAGCACAGCACGCCCTCGCCCTCGCGACCGATCTCGCGGAACCGCTCCATGTCGATCGGGTCGCCGATGACGGGCGAGTGGTCGACGCGCTTGTCGAGCCCGTAGACGATCGAGCCCTCCGGCGTGTGGAGCACCGGGTTGATGGCGTCGATGATGGAGTGGGTGACG
>CAYWNQ010000182.1:0-4269 GCA_964459695.1 uncultured Halobacteriales archaeon
TCCCGGCGGCGTTGACCAGCGCGTCGGCGGACTGCTCGGCGACGTCGCCCTGGATGACGGTGAACTCCATGGGCCCACGTCGGTGACCCGGACGGAAAAGCCCACCCGCGGCGGAGTCGGGCGTCGAACCGACCGGAACCCTCACAAGGGCGGGCCGATACCACCGAAGGACGATGCCGTTCACGAACGACTCCGCCGTCGTCGACCTCGACGTCTCCGCCGTCCGGGACGCCGTGCTCGAGACGGTCGACGGCGAACTGCTGAGTCTCGTCGAGTTCGACGTCCGGGAGTTCAACCCGGTGTACGTCGCCGACGCCACGATGGCGATGTACGAGGACGCCGACCACATGCGGGCCCACTTCGAGCGCATCCACGACTACGTCCACCTCGACTTCACCGAGCAGGACCTGTTCACCACCGAGCTCCTCCCGACGGAGGACCGCGTCCACTCCATCACGACCCGGATGGACTCCATCACCGTGGTCCGGTTCTACCACGGCGACGAGGGCCTGTTCCTGGCCCTCGAGGCCGGCGAGCCGGTCGAGCCGGTCGTCGCGGCCATCGAGGACGTCCTCGAGACCGGCTGAGCGCCGGCGCCCTGGGTCGCTTCCGGGGCGAATCGGGACAACAGTCCGCCGGCGGTGCTCGTCGGCGTCGCGATGGCAGCCGTCGGCCACGGCCCAGCGAGCTGACGCACGGTCCCATCCGGTGCAACGGGAAGGATCGGCCGACGGTCGGCGGATGGCAGGACGTGGCCGACGCTCTCAGCTCTCGACCCCGAGCAGTCCCGCCAACACCTTCCGCTCGACGTTCCGGAGGTGGTGGCCGACGGTACCGGCGACACAGTCGACGGCGTCGGCGACGTCCTCGTAGGTGGCCTCCCGGGGGTTGCGGTAGTAGCCCAGGTCGACCGCCGCACGGAGCGTCTCGCGCTCCCGTGCCGTCAGCCGGGCGAGCAACCGGTCCGGGCCCGGCCGGTACTCCCCGGTGCGCTCGACCCGGACCCGGACGCCGGCGGGCACCGCGTCGATGGCGCCGTGGAGTTCGGTCTCCTCGCCCACCAGTGTCAGCACGACGTCGCTCCCGTCGACGATCGAGATGGGCCAGTCGACGATCACCTTCCACTCGTCGAGGACCCCGAGGATGCCCGCCGTCACCCTGCTCGGCGCGGACTGGGCGTACATCAGCTGTCGCCCGCTCAGCTCCGACACCTGCCAGGCCACCTCGCCGTCGAGCCGCTCGCTGGCGAGCGCCTCGGCCACCGCCCGGTCGCCGGTGTACTCGTACAGCAGCACCGACGTGCCGTCGGCCAGCAGCCGCAGGGCGTGGACGGCCTCGAGCGTGATGGCGTCGGTCTCGACGGTGGCCCGGTGGAACGGGCCGAACCACCCCCGGTCGGGCTCGAGCCGGACGCGTATCGCCCGCATGGCCGGCCCCTCGGCTGGCGGGCGGATGAACGCTCCGGTCGGGCCCCCCGTGAACCGGGGCGTCGAGCCGGCGTACGACGGCCCTTGATGGTGGTCTCACATCTGAGACCGAACCACCTTGGCCCGGTTGCTGGTGTGGTTCCGTGTATGTCCCAGGACCGAACTGCCATCTCCCGCCGTCGGCTGCTACAGACGACCGGCGCCGCGACCGCCGGGCTCGCGACCGCCGCCAGCGGTGCCGCCGACGAAGAGGCGGACTGCCCGGGCTACTACAGCAACGCCGAGCGGGGCGGCGGCCACCACGGCGGTGGCGGGCAGGACCCGCTCCAGCAGGTGCTCTGCCCGAACCATCCCGACGCCACGACCGGTCCGGGCCACACCGGCCGTCACACCAACGGCGGGAGTGGCGGCTGCCCGGCGAGCCACGGGCTCGACCCGGAGACCTGCGGCGAGGCCGAGTGGCCGGACTGCACGGACTGGCCGGAGCCGACCAAGGCAATCATCAGGAACTCCCGGGAGGCACTGACCAGCAACTTCGACGACGTCGGGACGTTGCTCGCGAAGGGGTTCATCCCGTACTTCGACGTGGTCAGGCCGGGCGTCGCCGGCGGCGTCTCCCACTGGCTCTGCCCCGAGTTCATCGACGACGGGAGCCTGGACGTGGACCCGTACCGACCCGAGTCGGTCATCATGGACAACCAGTACTGG
Source organism: uncultured Halobacteriales archaeon (assembly GCA_964459695.1). Taxonomy (GTDB): domain Archaea; phylum Halobacteriota; class Halobacteria; order Halobacteriales; family Haloarculaceae; genus CAYWNQ01. The sequence goes on from CAYWNQ010000182.1 coordinate 2,136, forward strand.
CGGCCGCTGGGGCCGATGTACATCGCCACGGAGGAGGGGGACCGCGTCTGGGCCGACCGTGCCGAGGAGATTCAGGTCGCGCGGTCGCTCTGGGGCTACGACAACGACTGTGGGACCTGCCACCCCTGGCACTCCCACTCCGGGCTCCCGGGGCGGTTCGCGTGGTGGTACTACCGTCAGGTCCACGAGGCGGACTACGCGAGCGGCGACGTCGAGGACCTGACGCTGCCGTGCTACACGCCGCCGATGATGCACGCCTGGATCTACCCGACGCCGCACGGCCCCCACAGCGCGACCTCGGGCGCGCCGCCGCGGCGCTACCGCCCCACCGAGCCGGGCGTCCCGGGCTACCCGACGCCCGCGATCCCCGGCCGGGACCGGCTCTCGTACGACGTGTTGCCGGACGCGGTGGTCGAGGCGGCGATGCCCGCACGGCTGGAGCGGGAACTCCAGGTCGTCGGCGCGCTCCCCGACGAACGGCTCCGGACCGCGACCATCGGCGACCTGGAAGGTGTCCTGTCCGACGAACTCGGACCCGTCGGCGACGCGCTCGACGGGCTCGGCGACCTGCCTGCACTCCCGGAGCTCGACGGCCTTCCCGGGACGAACGCGCTCGGCGACCTGGACCTCTGAGTCACACGCGCTACCCACCGGTCCGTCGCTCGACCGTCCAGTCCACGTCGCCGGTGGCGGCGAGCCGGTCGGCAAATGCCGCCAGTCCGGCGCTGCCGGTGTCGGGCAGCACGTGGAGCTCGACGGCACCGTCCCGGACCGCCACGCGGAACGTGTCGCCGGTGTCGTCGTCCCGGACGAGGTACAGCGGCATCGGGAGCTCGAACCAGTCGCCGTACCGGTAGACCTCGGCCGAGAGGACGTCGGCGACGAGCGCGTCCAGGTCGGCGTCGGCCAGTCCCGGCTCGGGCTCGAGGCCGAACACCACCTGGCCCTCGTATCGCACGCCGCCGTCGTCGGTGAGCCGGCGCTCCGGGCGGTCGGGCACCGCGAACCTGGCGTCGGGATCGGCGTCCTCGGCCACCGTGGCGGCCGTTGTCCGCCATCGAGGATAAACAGTGGGCCGACCGGGCCATCTTTTTCCCCGGGGACCGCGTGTGCCCGGTGATGACCGACGATGGACCGGCCGCCGACTTCCTCGAGCGGGCGGGCCGCTGGGTCGCCGGCCTCGACCCGGACCACCTGCCGGGGCCGGTGCGGCGCGCGGCGGTCGCCGAGACGCTCTCGACCGTCGGCGCCGCGGCCTGGACCCTCGAGCTCCCCGAGGGCGACCGCATCGCCGGCCTGGCCCGCGGCGTCGGCGCCGGCGGGGACGTCTCCTTCCTCGCCGGCGGCCCCGCGAACCCCCTCCGGGCGGCCTACGGCCACGCCGCGCTGTCGATGGCGCTGGACTTCGACGACACGGTGCTGGGTGGCCACGTGGGCCACTCGACGGTGGCCGCCGCGCTCGCGTACGCCGAGGCCAGGGGCGCGTCGGGCGCCGAGGCCCTGACCGCCGTGGTGGCGGGCAACGAGGTGGCCGCCCGCCTGGCCTCGGCGGCGGCGGTCGGCCCGTTCCGCGGCCAGCAGACCGCCTACGTCCACCTCGTCGGCGCCGCCGTCGCGCGGGCCTACCTCGAGGACCGGCCTGCCGACGAGGTGACGTCGGCGGTGGCGTTCGCGCTCGGACAGCCGCCGTGGCCGCTCACGCCGGCGTTCCTCGGCAGCGACGCCAAGGTCACCGCGGCGGCGGAGCCGGCCCGCGCCGGCCTCGCCGCGGTCGACGCCGCCCGCGAGGGCCTCGCCGGCAGCCCCGACGTCGTCGACGGCGACGAGGGGTTCCTCGAGGCGTTCGCCGACTACCCTCTCCCGGAGTTCCTCACCGGGCTGGGCGACCGGTGGCACACCCGCGCCCTCACCGTCAAGCCCTACCCCGGCTGCGCCTACGTCACGGCGCCGGTCCACGCCGCGCTGGCGGCCCGCGAGCGCCTGTCGGGCCGGGCGTCGGTCTCGCACGTCGACGTCCACGGGCCGCTGTTCACCGAGCGCGTCGACGCGATGGCCGCGCCGTACGTCGACGGCCCGGCGAGCCCCCTGGCGGCGCTGAACTTCTCGGTGCCGTACAACGTCGCCGTCGCGCTGG
>CAYWNQ010000183.1:0-1904 GCA_964459695.1 uncultured Halobacteriales archaeon
GCGGTCCAGCGTGAGGATGCGGTACACTGCCTCGGGACGTTACGGCTCTGCCCGCGTTTCGAACATCCTCGACTACGACCCACGACACCCACCGACTCCGAGACGCGCAACCTTTTATGCCCACCTCGCCCGTGGAGCCGCCATGGCGACCGCGGAGGCCGGCATCTACGCGCGTCACTCGTCGTACCTCGACCGGTACGTCCAGCTGGGCATCGCCGCGGGGCAGGTCATCTCCGTCAGCTTCCCCGAGGCCGCCGACGACGAGGCCGACGAGGACCACGAGCTGCTGGACCGCATCGAGGCCTACCTCGAGGGCGAGCGCGACGACTTCGACGACGTGGAGGTCGCGCTGACGGTGCCCACCGACCGCCGGGGGGTCCTGGAGACCCTCCGGCGGATCGGCTACGGCGAGAACGCCACCGTCGCCCAGCTCGCCCGGATGGCGCCCGGCCTCGACGACGGCGACGAGGACGACCTCCAGCTCGTCCGGACCACCCTCGACGAGAACCCGGCGCCGCTGGTCATCCCGGACCACCGCGTGCGCGACGGGCCCAGCGCCGCGCCGCCGGAGGTCGAACAGCGCCTCCGGTCGGTGGAGGGGCTGTAGCCGGTCGGCGGAAGGTTTAGGCGTCGAACGACGCCACACCCGGATATGGTCAGCCCAGCTCTCCGCGTCGCCGTCTGTATATACCTCGGACTCGTGCTCGGTGGGGTCCTCGGCGTGCTGTTCGTGCCCGACCCGACCAGCCCCGTCGCCGCCGCCCTCGCCCTCGCCGTCGCGGCGACGGTGAGCGCCGTCCTCTACCGCTCGGACTGGCTGCGCGCCGGCGCTGGGGCCGGGTAGTCGCCTCGCGGGGGCCCACGTCCCGTCCACCGAGGGTCAGAACTCGTCCAGCGTGGCCTGGCCGCGCTTCAGCGCCGTGGCCTCGATACCCGTCTCGGCGACGACGTGGCGGGCGAACGCCTCGGCGAAGCCGTGGGTGGTGTAGACGCGGTCGGGGTCGACGGCCCGGACGACCGACAGCAGTTCGTCGAAGTCGCAGTGGTCCGACAGCGGGAACGCCCGGTCGACGCCGCGCCGGTGCCGGTACCCCTCGTCGACCGCCCACCCCGAGAACGCCGCGGTGACGGCCTCGGCGTCGCCCAGGACCGGCTCGATCGCCGCCGGCCCCGGGGCAACGAGGACGTCCTCGCCGCCGAGCGCGACGTCGCCGTCGGCCCGCTCGGCGCCGAACTCCCGACCGCACGCGTCCGCGACCACCTCGGTCACCCCGGCGACGGCGTCGGTGGCGTAGACGCCGTCGCAGCCCGAGCGGGCCGCCAGCGCGAGCAGTTCCTGGGCCCGGCCCAGCGCGTAGCCGAACAGCACGGCCGGGTAGCCGGCGGTGTCGTCCAGCCAGTCCACGACGGCGCCCTCGAGGGCAGCCTGGGGCGGGAACCGGTAGTCCGGCCGGCCGTAGGTCGCCTCGACGACCAGGACGTCCGCCGACGGCGGGTCGAACCCCGACAGGCCGAACCGGTCCCGGACGGCGACGTCGCCGGTGTAGCAGACCGTCTCCTCCGGCCCCTCGATCAGCGCCGCCCGGGAGCCGGGGACGTGGCCGGCGTCGACCAGCGTGACGCGGGGGTGGTCGCCGCGGGTCCACTCGCCGGCCAGGGCCGGTCGGCGGGTCTCCGCCAGCGCCGCCGTGGTCGCCGAGCACACGACTGTGTCCGGCGCCACGTCGAAGAGGTGGTCGGCGTGGGCGTGGGTGGTGACGGCCACGTCGCCGTCGGGAGCGCCGGCGTCGGCGACGACCGTCTCGGCGTCCTCGAGGTCGACCACCAGCCCGTCGGCGCGTCGGACGTCCGCCACGTCGCCCGCGACGCGCCGGCCCCACAAGACCGTTTCCGAGACCCGGCCC
>CAYWNQ010000183.1:2004-4265 GCA_964459695.1 uncultured Halobacteriales archaeon
TCGGCGGCCCGTCGGACGGGCGCCGAACGGGCGTCTGACACACGCTCGCAGTCGTGCGATTAGTATCATATTCTCCACTCGAAACAACGGGGTGCGACGGGGGTAAACACAAATACCGCCACGGTCAAGCCCCGCCCGGATGTCGTCGCTCGAACCGCCCACCGAGGGTTTCGACCCCGCCGCGGCCCGCCCCGCCGTGTTCGACCGCCGCCGGCGCGAGGCGCTGGGCGTCTGGCGGCTGGCCGAGGCGGTGGCGCTGTCGCCCGTCGTCGAGCGGTTCCGGGGGACTGACGGGTTCGAGACCGACGACGGCGCGGTCGTCGTTCCGGTCCACGACCCCGACTCGACGGCGACCACGGGCGAGTACCTGCTGTACGAGCCCGACCGCGACGCGGTGGTGTTCCACGACGTGGGCCGCGACGGCCTGGTGCGGCTGCCACGCGAGGCCGCCGAGGGGACCTACCCCGCCTGGCGGGTGCGGCTGTGGGCCGAGGCGGCTATCCCGGGTGCGACCGGCTCCGACGCCGACCCGTCGCCGGCGACCGCCGGGCCGGACACCGACGCCGACGGCGCGGGGACCGACGAGGACGTCGAGGCGCTGTACGAGGCGGTGTTCTCGGGGGGCTCGACCGTCGCCGCCGACGGCGAGACCCTCGACGACGGCTTCTTCGAGGCGCTCCGGCTGTTCGTCGAGCGCGAGCGCGAGGCCGCCCGCGAGGAGGCCAGACGCGCGTTCGAGTCGCTGGCGCCGGCGGAGTACCACGCCGCCCACGGCGGTATCCGGGCGGCGGAGACGCGCGGCAAGGACGTCGACGGCTACGGCCAGCAGGTGGTCGTGTTCGACGTCCCCGCCGGGGAACTGCCGGCGGACGCCACCATCACCGACGCGTTCGGGATCCACGCCGGCAGCGAGGTCGTCCTGACGCCCGAGGGCGGCGCCGAGGGGTTCCCGGTGGAGGGCGAGGTGCTGTCGATCGCCGACCGCCGGATCGAGGTTGGCATCTACTGGGACCGGACCGACGCCAAGGGCGCGGTCGAGGCCGCGCTGACCGCCGACGCCGAGGACGCGTTCCGCATCGGCGAACTCGTGAACCCGGTGCCGTTCGACCGCCGGCTGGACGGGATCGACGCCGTCGCCGACAGCGACCGCAAGCGCCGCGTGGTCACCGGCGACGCCGACCTGTCGTTCGGGTCGGCGGCCGCCGTCACCGTGGCCGACGCCGGCCTCGACGGCCACCAGGCCGACGCCGTCCGGGCGGCGCTGTCTGCCGAGGACGTCTACTGCATCCACGGCCCGCCGGGCACCGGCAAGACCCGGACGCTCCGGCGGCTCGTCGAGGCGACGGTGGCCGACCACGGCCGGGTGCTCGCCTGCGCCCACTCCAACCAGGCGGTCGACAACCTGCTCGTGGGCGAGTCCACCCCGGAGAACCCGGACGGCGACTCGCTCCACCGAGCGGCCCTGGACGGCGACCTGACGATGGCGCGGGCGGGGAGCAACTCCGACGACGAAGTGGTCCAGCGGGCGTACGACGACGCCGACGTCTGGCAGGCCGACGTGGTCGGGGCGACCACGTCCGCGGCCCACCAGTTCGCCGCCGACGAGTTCGACCTGGTCGTGGTCGACGAGGCCACCCAGGCGACCATCCCGGCGACGCTGATCCCGTTCGCGAAGGGATCGACGACGGTGCTGGCGGGCGACCACCGCCAGCTCCCGCCGTACCACTCACAGGAGGACAGCGAGGAGCAGTCCTTCGAGCCCTCGCTGTTCGAGCACCTCCTCACCCGGTACGGCGACGACGTCGCGACGATGCTGCGGACCCAGTACCGGATGCACGAGGCCATCGCGGCGTTCCCGAACCGGGCGTTCTACGGCGGCGACCTCGACCACGGCGAGCGCAACCGCGACTGGACGGTCGGCGACGACGGCCCGCTGGGGGCGCTGCAGGTCGACGGCGAGGAGCGGGCCACGCCCGGCAACTCCTACTGCAACGAGCTCGAGGCCCGCGCGGTCGGCCGGACGGTGTCGAACCTGCTGTTCGCCGGCCTCCAGCCCGAGGACATCGGCGTCATCACGCCGTACTCGGGCCAGATCGGCAAGATACGCAGCCGGCTCGGAGACCTCACGGACGTCGCCGGCGACGTCGACCGCGTGACCGTCGACACGGTCGACGCCTTCCAGGGCAGCCAGCGCGAGGCCATCGTGGTCTCGTTCGTCCGGAGCAACCCCGAGGGCCACACCGGGTTCCTCACCTTCCCCG
>CAYWNQ010000184.1:0-4184 GCA_964459695.1 uncultured Halobacteriales archaeon
GGCCCGACCTCTGCGTTCCGTCGCGGCGCAGCCGCGACGCGGGCGGCCCCTTTCATTCCCGCCCATGTCGGCTGACTGGCCAGCCGACTGGCCGGGAGCGGCGCTCGGGCCGCGACCCGGGGAAGGGCAGGCCTGCGGGTGGGTGGGACTGAAAGGGGCGAGGCGTGCGTGGCGGCTTCGCCGCCACGTTTGAGGTTGCCGGCTCCGCCGGCAACCCGGACGACGGCGGACGACGCAAGCACCACAGCGAGCGAAGCGAGCGAGGAGCGCAGCGAGGCCCCCGAGTCCAGCGTCTCGGGGCTTTCCAGGCGGTAGTGGCGGTCCAGAGCAAGGATGCGGTCAGCGCCTCGGGGCTTTCCGGCGTGTTGCGGGCAAGTGACAGGTGCGGTCATCGCCTCGAAACGGTCTCGCACGAACCAGGAACTCGGACCGAACCCCAATCCGCCTAGAACGACACGTCCGTCTCCATGCCCTCGGTGGCGTCCTCCAGGCCGTCCTCGGCCACGTCCTCGGTCATGCGCTCGGCCAGTTCCACGTCGGCCAGCGCGTCCTCGAACGCGGCGCGGTACCGGTTGGAGACCCGCCGGGCCTCCTCGCGGGCCTCGATCACGCGGCGGTAGCGCCGCACGGTGGACTCGGCGACGTCGAGCGCGTCGGCCACCTCGGCCAGCGTCCGGTCGCCGTCCAGCAGCGACCGGAGCTCGTCGAGGTCGAAGGGGGCGTCGGTGTCCCGGTCGCGCACGAGGTGGAGGTCCAGCCGGGCGCGGGAGACGATGCGGCGCGAGACGCCGAGGTCATCGGCCATGGCGGTGTCGCTCTCGCCCTCGTAGAAGCCGGCCACGACGCGGCGGAGCTCGGCGTCGTCGAGGTCGGTGGCGAAGTCGTAGGCCTCGCGCATCTCGGCGACGACCTCCTCGATGGCCTCGTCGCCGCCCTCCTCGTCGACGGTCAGCGACCCGCGGGCCTCCTCCTGGGACTCCGTGACGGTCTCCTCGTCGGTGACGTCCATGAAGATGTCCCGGAGCTCCGACGTCTTGTCGTCCATGCCCTCCGCCGAAAATCGGCTCGCGTATTTAAACGTGCCGGGTCGTTCAGCCCCTTAGGAGGTCCGTTCTGCGTAAACCCTGACGTTCAAGTGGGTTAACGACGAGGCCACGGACAGCCATGACGACCAGGAGGCAGTTCCGGTGAGCACCGCCACGGAGAACGTCGACCTCGTGGACGGAGCGACGGTCGAGAACCTCGCGCGCGCCGCCGTCCTGGCGGCGCTGACCGGCGCGTTCGCCTACGTTGTGTTCCCCAACCCCGCGTCGGCGACGTCCGTGACGCTGCAGGTGCTTGGGGTGTTCCTGGCCGGCCTGCTGCTCGGGCCGGTGTGGGGCGCGGCGTCGATGGTGCTGTACCTGGCGGCCGGGGCGCTGGGGGCGCCGGTGTTCCTCGGCGGCTCCGGCGGCGTGGGGGTCCTCGCCGGCCAGACAGCCGGGTTCCTGTGGTCGTACCCCGTCGCCGCGGCGCTCATCGGCGCCATCGTCCACGGCGGGCTCGAGCCCGCCGGCGACCCCGCGGACGGCCTTGCGCGGGTGGTCGTGGCGCTGCTCGTCGGCACCGGCGTCATCTACGTGGTGGGCACGCTGGGATTCGTCGTCTTCGGGGGCCTGACCCTCGAGACCGCCGTGGTCAGCACGGTCACCTTCCTCCCCGCCGAGTTCGTGAAGATGGCCGCCGCGGTCGGCATCGTGCGCTCGGACGCGTTGGTCGCCGAATGATCGCGGTCCGGGACCTCGTCTTCGAGTACGACGACGGCACCCGCGCCGTCGACGGGGTCTCGCTGACGGTCGACGACGGGGAGTACGTGGTGCTGGCCGGCCCCAACGGGTCGGGCAAGACGACGCTGGTCCGGCACTGCAACGCGCTGCTGGAGCCCGACGAGGGCACCGTCCACGTCAACGGGCGGGACGTGACCGAGGACCCGGTCGCCGCCCGGACGGCGGTCGGGATGGTGTTCCAGAGCCCCCGTGACTGCTTCGTCGCCGCGACGGTCGCGGCGGACGTGGCGTTCGGCCCGGAGAACCTGGGCCTCGACCGCGAGGCCATCGACCGCCGGGTGGCGGAGGCGCTGGCCGCCGTCGAGATGGCCGGACGGGGCGACGAGCGCATCGACGCGCTGTCGGGCGGCGAGCGCGCCCGCGTGGCCGTCGCCGGCGCCCTGGCGATGGACCCCGACCACCTGGTGCTGGACGAGCCCTTCTCCGGCCTCGACTGGCCGGCGCGCCGGGCGGTGCTTGCCCGCCTCGACGCGCTCAGGGACGCGGGCACCGGGCTCGTCGTCGTCACCCACGACCTCCGGGACCACCTCGAGCGCGCCGACCGGGTCGTCTGCATGCGCGACGGCGCGGTGACCCTCGACGCGGCCCCAGCCGAGGCCCGCGGCCGGCTGGCCGACAACGACGTCCGCCCGCCGTGACCGTCCGCTACGAGCCGGGCGACTCGCCCGCCCACCGGCTCGACCCGCGGGCGAAGCTACTGGTCCAGGCCGGGTTCGCCGCCGCCGTCTTCGCCCACACCACGCCCCGGGGGCTGGCGGTGCTCACCGTCGTGCTCGCCGGCCTGCTGGCCGGTGCGCGGACCTCGCCGGTGGCCGCGCTGGGCGACGTCAGCGTCCTCGTCCCGTTCCTCGTCGGCGCGCCGCTGCTCGAGGGCGCGATGCTGTCGCCGCCGTACTTCTCGCCCGCCGACGCCGTCTTCCCGGCGCTGGTCTCCTACCGCGTCCTGCTGCTGATCCTGGCGAGCGCGGCCTACGTCCGGACGACCCCCGTCCGGGACTCGCGTGCGGCGGTCCAGCGGCTGGTCCCGGGCCGGGCCGGGCAGTTCCTCGGGATGGGGGTGGCGTTCGTGTTCCGGTTCCTGCCGGTACTCCGGCGGGACCTCGCCCGCGTCCGCGAGGCGATGGCGGCCCGGCTGGCCGGCGAGCGGGCCCTCCACGACCGGATGGCCATCGTCGCGGTCTCGGGCCTGGACGGCGCCTTCCGCCGGGCCGACCGGCTGTCGCTGGCCCTCCGGGCACGTTGCCTGGCGTGGAATCCCACGCTGCCGGCGCTGGCGCTGACCCGGCGGGACGTCCCGGCCCTCGTCCTCGCCGCGGGGCTGGTGGCGTGGGCACTGGCGCCGGCGCTCGGGATGTAACGGTCCCCGGCGCTCGGGGTGTACGGTCCCGCCAGGTACCGCCGGCGAGCGCCGGGGTGCCGTGCATACCCGTGAAAAGAGTTAAGCGAATCCTGGCCGGCGGTTGGGAGTATGACGCTGCTCCAGCTCGCCAGCGACGAGGTCACGCGCGAGCTCTTCTGGCAGATCTCCGCGGTCGGCAAGGTCGTGTTCTACTACCTCACGTTCGTGACGGTCGCGGTGTTCGCCTACGGCGTCTACCGGCGGTTCGCCCGCTACGCCGAGGGGGCGGCCGACCCCCGCGACCGGCTGGCGGACCTGCCGGGGCGGCTGGTCGAGGCCGTGCGGATCGTCGGCTCCAACGAGAAGCAGTTCAACCGCGACTTCGTCGGCGGCGCGATGCACGCGTTCATCCTCTGGGGCTTCCTCACGCTGTTCATCGGGACGACCATCCTCAGTTTCGACGAGTGGGTCGTCCGCACCGGCACCGAGGTCCTGACGGGCACCCGCCAGTCGTACTTCACCGGGGACTTCTACCTCTCGTACTCGCTGGTGATGGACGCCCTGGGGCTGCTGTTCGTCGTGGGCCTGGGCGTGGCGCTGTACCGCCGGTACGTCGCCCGGATGGACCGCCTGCACGGCAAGCACACCGACTGGGAGGACGACTTCCTGCTGTGGACGCTGTTCCTGCTGGGCGTCGGCGGCTACCTCGTGGAGGGGCTGCGCATCCTCGGCACCGGCTACCCCGACTTCGAGCAGGTGTCGTTCGTCGGCTGGTTCGTCGCCGACGTGCTGGCGGCCGCGGGCCTCTCGGCGAGCGGTGCGACCGCCGTCTACCCGCTGGCGTGGTGGAGCCACGCGGTGCTGGCGTTCGTCTTCATCGCCGCCGTGCCGTACGCCAAGCCGTTCCACATGCTCTCCTCGTTCGCCAACGTGGTGACCCGCGACGAGGACGCCGGCCGGCGGCTGCCCGGGGTGCCGGCGGACCTCGACGCCACTAACGCCGAGTCCCTGGGCGACTT
>CAYWNQ010000185.1:0-4132 GCA_964459695.1 uncultured Halobacteriales archaeon
GGGCGTTCCCGGCGGTCGCATCTTTCCGATTGCGTGCTCGGAGGGCAACCGTTTTCGCCCGGGCCCGCGACGCACCACGTACCAATGGTCCAGGTCGGAGCACACGTCACGATCAGCGACGGCACGCGGGCGGCGGTCGAGCACGAGGCCGAACTCGGCGGCACGGTCGGCCAGATCTTCGTCGGCTCGCCCCGCGGCTGGGCGGTCAGCGAGTACGACGAGGGCGACGGCGAGGCCTTCGCCGACGCGTCGGGCGAGCACGGGATGGGGCCGTGGATCGTCCACGGCACGTACCTCATCAACCTCGCGACGCCGAAGGACGACCTCGCCGAGAAGTCCGTCGCGACGCTCCAGGCCGAGCTCGAGGCCTGCGCGACCATCGGCATCCCCTACTACACCTTCCACCCCGGCTCGCACACCGGCGCCGGGGTCGACACGGGCATCGAGAACATCGCCGACCGGCTGTCGGCGCTGGACGTGCCCGATTCGGTGACGGTGCTGCTGGAGAACTCCACCGGCAAGGGCACGTCGCTGGGCCGGACGTTCGACCAGCTCCACCGGATGGCCGACGGGTCGGAGCTTGCGCTGGGCGAGGAGGTGGCCTACTGCCTCGACACCTGCCACCTCTACGCCGGCGGCTACGACTTCACCACCGCCGACGGGATGGCCGAGGTGGTCGCCGAGGCCGACGACGTGCTGGGCCTCGAGCACGTCCCGTACCTCCACGTCAACGACTCGAAACACCCGCTGGGCTCGGAGAAGGACGAGCACGCCCACGTCGGCGAGGGCGAGATCGGGGCCGAGGGGTTCCGGACGTTCCTCACCCACGACGCGGTCGCCGACACGCCGATGGTGCTCGAGACGCCCGAGGACGACGAGCGGGGCTTCGCCTGGAACATCGAGCGCGTCCACGAGCTGGCGGGCGACTGAACGGGATGGGCGACGACGCCGGCGGCGCGGCCGACGCGGGCGCCCCGCTGCTGTCGGTCGACCGGGAGCTGGTCGCCGGCACCGTCCGCGAGCGGCCCAACCGGTTCGTGCTCCGGGTCGCGTTCGGCGACGCCGTCGAGCGGGTCCACCTCGCCGACCCGGGCGCCCTGGCGGCGGTCGAGTCGGGGGCGACGGTGGTGTGTGCACCCGCCACCGACCCGGAGCGGGCGACCGGCTGGGACGCCGTGGCGGTCGACGCCGGCGGCACCTGGGTCTCGCTCCGGGCCGCGCTGGCCAACGACCTGTTCGCGGCGACGGTCGAGCGGGATCTCCTGGCCCCGTTCGCCGGCGCCGAGGTGGTCGAGCGCGAGCCGCCGCTGCCGGACGGCGAGGGTCGCGCCGACTTCGTGCTCGCCCGCGACGGCGGCGAGCACCTCGTCGAGGTCAAGTCCGCCACCCACGTCGCGGCCGGCGTCGCGAAGTTCCCGGACCGCCAGACCGCCCGCGGCCGGCGGCACCTCCGCAGCCTCCGGTCGGCCCAGGGTGGGGACCGGGACTGTCACGTCGTCTTCGTCGTCCAGCGCGGCGACGCGGACGTCCTCCGTCCCTTCCGCGAGGTCGACCCCGAGTTCGCCGACCTGCTGGCGGCAGCGCGGGAAGACGGCGTCGGGGTCCACGCCGTGGCGGTCCGGTTCGATCCGCCGACCTACCGCCTGGCGGACGCCGCGCTGCCGGTCGAGTGCTGACCCGGTCGGGCGTCCGGCCCCGCCGGGCGGGACGGCCTCGAGGTTTTAAGCCGGCGGGGGGCGAACCCGACGCGCATGACCACGTTCCTGGTCGGGACGGACACGTCGGAGACGAGCGAACGGCTGGCCGACTACCTCGCGGACCGGCTCGCCGAGGGCGATAGCGTCTACGCGGTCAACTCCCTCCGGGGTGGCGACGACACCTCGGACGCCGACGTCCGGGAGGGGACGAAGGCCCTCGAGGTGCTCGCCGACCGACTCGGCGCGGACACCCACCAGCTCGTGCGGGGCAACAGCCCCCAGGAGGACGTCCTCCGGTTCGCCGAGGAGCACGACGTCGACGAGCTGGTGATCGGCATCCGCAAGCGCACGCCGACGGGCAAGGTCCTGTTCGGCTCGACCGCCCAGGACCTGCTGCTGGAGACCGACCTTCCGGTCGTGGCGGTGCCGCGGCAGTGAGCGGGCAACGGTTTTGGCGGTCCCGCCGCTACTGGCGCCCATGACCCGAGACCGGCTCGCGACCGCCGCCGACCACGTCCGCGCCGCAGCCGACGCCGCGTCCGACGAGACCCACGCCGACCGCCTGTCGGGGCTGGCCGACCAGCTGTCGTCGCTGGCCACCGCCGACCGCGACCCCGACCACGGGCGGCTCGCGCGGCTGCTGAGCGCGTTCGACGAGGTCGAGGCGGCGGCCGGCGACGCCGTCGGCGACCACCTGGACGCCGCCCGCGAGGAGATCAGCGCCTTCCGCGAGACCCTCGAGGGCGTGTAGACCGGTCAGTCGCCGGCGTCGGTCAGGAACTCGGCCAGCATCGGCACGAACGTCCCGATGTCGGTGACCATCCCGACGGCCTGGGCCGAGCCGCGGTCGACCAGCTGGGTGACGGTGGCGGGGTTGATGTCGACGCAGACCACGCGGGCGGTCGAGGGCAGGCAGTTGCCCACGGCGACCGAGTGCAGCATCGTCGAGAGCATCAGCACGAGGTCGGCCTCGTGGGCCTGCTCCCGGATGGCGTCCTGGGCCTCGACGGCGTCGGTGATGGTGTCGGGCAGCGGTCCGTCGTCCCGGATGGATCCCGCGACGACGTAGGGGATGTCGTTGTCGACGCACTCGTACATCACGCCGGACTCGACGACGCCGTCGGCGACGGCCTCCTCGATGCCGCCGGCGCGGATGACCTCCGAGATGGTGTAGATGTGGTGCTTGTGGCCCTTCCGGGGGTGGTCGAGGCTCTCGGTGTCCATCCCCAGCGACGTGCCGTAGAGGTCGCGCTCGATGTCGTGGACCGCGAAGCCGTTGCCCGTCGAGAGCGCGTCGACGAACCCCTCGCGGACCAGCTCGGCGAGGTCCTCGCGGGCGCCCGAGTGCACCAGCGCCGGGCCACACACGGCCAGCACGCGCCCGCCCTCGCGGTGGGTCTCCTGGATGGCGTCGGCGATGCGCCGGATGGTCGACCGCGAGGGCCGCTCCGAGGAGACGCCGCCCTGCATGAACCCGAACGCGCCCTCGCGGTCCCGCGGGCGCTCGGGGGGCTGGACCCGGATGCCGGTCTCGCCCGTCACGACCAGGTCGCCGGCCTCGACGGCGTTGAGCACCTTGGTGTGGGCCCGCGGCGCGTCGGGGCCCTCGGTCTCGACGACGACGGCGCAGTCCATCTCGACGTCCTCCACCTCGAGCCACTCGCCGTCGTGGCGGATGCCCGTCGGGTGGTTGGTCGTCGAGTAGAACCCCTTGGGCACCACCTGGTCGCGGGGCGCCGGTTCGAGGGTGGCGTCGCTGGGGTCGGCGGGGTTGGCGCCGTTCTGGTGGAGCTCGTGGACGATGGTCCGGAGCTCGGCCTCGGTGTCGGCCCGCACGGTCAGCCGGGCGTAGGACTCCTCGTCCTTCCGCCGGCCGATGGTGAACTCCTCGACGTCGAACTCCCCACCCATGTCCATCACGATGCCGAAGGCGGCCTCCATCATCCCCGAGTCGATGATGTGTCCCCGCAGTTCGACCTCGCGTTCGGCGGTCATGACCGGGCCAAGGCGGGGCCCCGCCAAGTGGGTTGTGGGTCCGGGTGTGGGCGTGGCACGGATGGCCTGGCGGCGTTCGCACGGGTGCCTTGGCCGCTGGACCGCGTGCTCCCTCCTCCGGACCGCACCGCCTGGAGAGGTCTGCGGCGTTGGGCCGTATGCACGTGCTGGACCGCCGCCACCGCCCGGAAAGCCCCGAGGCGCTGACCGCATCCGTTCGCTCGACCACCACCGCCTGGAAAGCCCCGAGGCGCTGGACTCGGGCGGCGCTCACGGGTCGCTTCGCTCCCCGCTCGCGCATTCGGCGGCGCTCCCTTGCTCGCGGTTCACTTCGTTCACCGCTCGCTCCATCGGTGGCGCTCACGTCGTTCGCGCCACCCGCCGCTCGCGCCGCCCGCTCGCTGCGCGCGCTCCCTTCGGTCGCGTGCTTGCGTCGGCTG
>CAYWNQ010000186.1:0-4048 GCA_964459695.1 uncultured Halobacteriales archaeon
GTCGAGCGGGCGAGGACCTTCCGGCAGGATGAACGAGTCAACGCACGAGCTGCGTCTGGGGTAGCTGGTCCGGACGATGACGGTGCGTCCAGGTCACGGTCGTCCGAAACGGAGCACGATCCACCCGACAGCTTCGACACCTGCCAGCCCCGACGCGGAAAGCCTTTACCGGCTCGCCGGCGTAGCGCGGACCAACTGATGGTACTCGACGACCTCGGGAGCTCCCTCCGCGGAACCCTCGACGACCTCCGGGGCAAGTCCCGGCTGTCGGAGGAGGACGTCCAGGCGGTGGTCAAGGAGATCCAGCGCTCGCTGATCCAGGCCGACGTGGACATCGAGCTGGTCCAGGAGCTGTCGGACAGCATCGAGCGCCGGGCGCTCGAGGAGGAGCCGCCGGCGGGGACGCCGCCGCGGGACTGGGTGCTGCGCATCGTCTACGAGGAGCTGGTCGACCTGATCGGCGACTCGACCGACCTCCCGCTGGAGCCCCAGACCATCATGCTCGCCGGGCTCCAGGGCTCGGGCAAGACCACCTCGGCGGCGAAGATGGCGTGGTGGTTCTCCAAGAAGGGCCTCCAGCCGGCGGTCATCCAGACCGACACCTTCCGGCCGGGGGCCTACGACCAGGCCGAGCAGATGGCCGAGCGCGCGGAGGTGGACTTCTACGGCGAGCCCGAGGGCGACGACCCGGTGGCCATCGCCCGCGAGGGGATGGCCGCCACCGAGGACGCCGACGTCCGCATCGTCGACACCGCCGGCCGGCACGCCCTGGAGGACGACCTCATCGACGAGCTCGAGGAGATCGAGTCGGTCGTCGAGCCCGACCGCAACCTGCTGGTGCTGGACGCCGCCATCGGCCAGGGCGCCACCGAGCAGGCCAGCCAGTTCCACGACGCGGTGGGCATCGACGGTGTCGTCATCACCAAGCTCGACGGCACCGCGAAGGGCGGCGGCGCGCTGGCGGCGGTCGACCAGACCGACTCCTCGATCGCGTTCCTCGGCACCGGCGAGGAGGTCAAGGACATCGAGCGGTTCGAGCCCTCGGGGTTCATCTCGCGGCTGCTCGGGATGGGCGACCTCGAGCAGCTCACCGAGCGCGTCGAGCGCGCGATGGAGGCCCAGGGCGAGGAGGACGAGGAGTGGGACCCCGAGGACCTGATGAAGGGGGAGTTCACCCTGAAGGACATGAAGAAGCAGATGGACGCCATGAACCGGATGGGCCCGCTCGACCAGGTGATGGACATGATCCCCGGCCTCGGCGGCGGCATCAAGGACCAGCTGCCCGACGACGCCATGGACGTCACCCAGGAGCGGATGCGGGACTTCGAGGTCATCATGGACTCGATGACCGACGACGAGCTGGAGAACCCCCGGTCGGTCAAGCGCTCGCAGGTCGAGCGCATCGCCCGCGGCTCGGGCACCGACGAGGAGACCGTCCAGGAGCTGCTCGAGCAGCACAAGATGATGTCCCGGATGATGAAGCAGTTCCAGGGGATGGGCGACTCGGACATGCAGCGGATGATGCAGCAGATGCAGGGCAAGGGCGGCGGTGGCGGCGGCATGGGCGGGACGGGCCCGTTCGGCTGACGCCGGCCCGCCGAGCAGCCCTCGCCGTCGTCGCCGGCCTCAGTCCGGCTCCCACCCGCCGACGACCTCCTCGAGCGCGTCGTGGCCCTCGACGGCGTGGGGGCCGGTCAGCGGCGACACGCTGATCTCGCCCTCCAACATCGCCCGGCGGTCGGTGTCGCGGGGGTAGCGCTCTCGCTCGGCCCGGACCTCGCCGGGCGCCTCGCTGGCGGCGCTGCCCCAGAACTGCTCCTCGAACGCCATCCCGTCGTCGGTCGGCGTCGCCACGACGTCGTGGTCGAACATCGGGCGGGTGACCCGCATCTCGGCGTCGGACGCGACCGGGACGTTGACGTTCAGGATGTCCGCCGCGTCGAACACCCCCGACCCCAGCGCCCCGTCGAGCAGGTGGCGGACGACCCGCCGCGCCAGCGAGAACTCGTAGGCCTCGGGCGGGTGGGGCATCACCTCCTCGGGGTGGTAGGCCGACACGGCGATGGCCGGCGCGCCGAGGAACGCGGCCTCGACCGCCGCCCCGACGGTCCCCGAGTGGCCCAGGATGTACGCGCCGAGGTTCGGCCCGTGGTTGCAGCCCGAGACCACGACGCCCGGCGTCTCCTCGAGGCCCCGGAGGCCGACGGCGACGCAGTCGCCGGGCGTCCCCTCGACGGCGTAGCCGTGCTCGCGCTCGTGGACCGCGACGCTGCCGTCGTGCGAGCGGAGCCGGCCCGACCCGCTCTCGTCCTCGGCGGGGGCGACCACCGTCACCGTCGCCACCTCGGCCAGCGCCGACCGGAGCGCCTCCAGCCCGGGGGCGCCGTAGCCGTCGTCGTTCGTCAGCAGGACGTGCATGGACGTCGTGAGGTGCCCCCGGTACGGGTCTCTTGCGGTCGGTGGCGCGGTTTTTTCCCACCACCGCGTCCACCCCACGCCATGGCTCCCCGCGAGGTCGCCGTCGGCGCCTACCGGGAGGCGCTGCCGGTGCTGGCGGTCAGCGCCGTCGGCGGCCTGTTCGCGGGGGCGGTCCTGGGCGGGATGGAGCGCGAGCTGCGGGTCATCCCGGGGCTGCTCGTGCTGGTGCCGGCGCTGCTGGCGACGCGGGGCAACGTCTACGGCTCGCTGGGGGCCCGGCTCGCGTCGGCGCTCCACCAGGGCCTCGTCGACCCCGAGCCGTCGCTGGCCGACCGCCGGGTCCGGGCGGCGGTGGCCGCCGCGATGCTCAACGGGCTGGTCGTCAGCGCCCTGGCGGCGGTGGCGGGGTACGGGCTGCTGGTCGCGCTCGGCCGGCCGGTGGCGCCGCTCGCGGAGCTGGTCGGCGTGGCGCTGGTGGCCGGACTGCTGTCGGGAGTGGCGCTGACGGCGGTCGTCGTGACGGTGGTGTTCGCCGGCTTCCGCCGGGGGATGGACCCGGACACGCTCGCCGGGCCGGTGGTGACGACGACCGGCGACCTGGTCGGCGTCGCGACCGTGCTGGCCGGGGCGCGGCTGGTGCTCGCGCTCGGAGGTGGCGGATGAGCGCGACGCGGGCCTGGACCGTCCGGCGCATCACCGCCACGATGCTGCCGGTGCTTTCGGTCCTGACCCTGGTCGAACTCGCCAGCGGGCTCGTGCTGGACGGGTTCCAGCCGACCCTGCTGGCCTACCCCACGCTGCTGGTGCTCGTGCCCGTCACCATCGGGATGGGCGGCAACCTGGGCGCCGTCCTGGCCTCCCGGCTGTCGACCGCGCTGCACCTCGGGCTGCTGGACTTCGACGCCGGCGACGACGCCCTGGCGGGCAACGCCGCCGCGACCGTCCTGCTGGCGGTGACGCTGTTTCCGGCGGTCGGCGCCGGCGCCTGGGGACTGCAGGCCCTGCTCGGGACCGCCCGGCTCGGTCCGGCGACGGTCGTCGCCGTCGCGTCCGCCGCGGGCGTCGCGCTGGCCGTGCTCGCGGTGGCGGTGGCCGTGGCGGCCACCTACGCCGCCTACCGACTGGGGCTTGACCCCGACGACGTCGTCATCCCCGTGGTCACCAACGTCTGCGACGTGCTCGGCGTGCTGGTGCTGTTCGCGGCGGTGGTGGTGCTGGTGTAGGTGGGCTGGTCTGTCGGTAACTGGGTACGGCTTCGGGTCGTTCCCTCAGTACGGGATGGAACGTGCGCGCGCTCTGCTGGACCGCGACCGCCACCGCTACCACTGACCGCCACTCGTGGGTGACCCGATCGTACCGCCGGAAAGCCCCCGCCCGCTCGACCGCTAGGATTCCCGCGTGAATCCCCCGCAACCGCCGACCGCTGCTCGTGCTTGAACCTAGGAGTACCGCTGGAAAGCCCCCTTTCAGTCCCACCCCTGTCGGCTGGTCGGCCGGCCGACTGGCCGGGAGCGGCGCTCGGGCCGCGACCCGGGGAAGGGCAGGCCTGCGGTCGGGTGGGAGTGAGCGAACCGCAGGTTCGCGAACGTCGAGAGACGCGTAGCGTCTCTCGGGACTGAAAGGGGCGAGG
>CAYWNQ010000187.1:0-4035 GCA_964459695.1 uncultured Halobacteriales archaeon
GGCCCTCCGAGCCGTCGTCGCGGTCGAACGTCCGGACGGGCTCGGTGTCCAGCACCAGCCCCGGCAGCGTCACGTCGGACTGCCCCAGCGAGAGGCCCTCGACGGTCGCGGTGGCGTCGAGGTCGACCTCGACGGCGGCCGTCTCGTCGCCCTCGACGCGGTCAGCGTTGACCTCGACGCCGTCGTAGCCCTCCTGGGGCCGGCCGGCGATGCGGAGCACGTCGCCGCGGGCCAGTTCCTCGACGGCGGCGTCGGCCTGCTCGTCCCACAGCGCGACCCGGATCCGGCCGGACTCGTCGGCGACCTCGAGGTTGAGGACGCGGCCGTCGTCGCCCTCGTCGCGCTCGAACGTGCGCAGTTCGCCGACGCTGGCGACCTTGGCGAGGAACTTCACCTCCTCCATCCCGGGCTCGACGTCGGCGATGGCCTCGACCGTGCCGCCGGACTCGGCGAGGTCGTGGGCGATGAGCCGGGCCGCCGACTCCTCGTCGACCAGCCCGCCCATGTCCTCGACCTTGGTCGCGACGGCCTCGCGGAACTCCTCCTCGGAGACGTCCGCATCGAGGTCCTCGTAGACGTCCTCGATGGCACCCATCCTTACGCGTGGGTCGACGCGGCTTCGGTTAAGCGTTGTCGTTGGGTGCGTGGGCGGTGCCGTCTGGTGGTCTGCATGGGCGTCGCTGGCCGCGGCATGGTACTTGAATCTCCGCCGGAGCTGGGACGGTACGAAACGGTTAAACGGCCCACCCGGCAAGGTCCGGCTGCGTCCGGGTAGGGTAGTGGACTATCCTCTTGGCTTGCGGAGCCAGGGACCGGCGTTCAAATCGCCGTCCGGACGTTTCTCGCGACTGCACACGACGACGAGCGAAGCGAGGAGTCGTGCTACCGCGAGGAGTCCACGTAGCGGTTTGAGCACGAGAGACCCAGCCGTGAGACGACGGTACCTGAGTGACCATGAGACCGCCGCCCCGATATATACCCCTCGGGAGCCCACACATCGCTCCGTCCGTCAATATATAAAAAATACGATATCTTTATCGTCGTCGGACGTGCGTCGGCCGCCATGGGACCGGACCACGCTGCCGAGAGGCCCGGGGACACCGACACGGGGAAGCCGGCGACCGACGGTCTCGAGGCCGCCCGCCGGTGCGTCCGCCGGGAGCGCCGCCGCACCGTCGACGAGCGCGAGGCCTTCGAGGCGTTCGCCCGGCGGGTCGCCGACGCCGAGACCGCGGCGCCACCGCAGGCCCGGGCGGGTGCGACCCTGGTCGGTGGCGGTCGCGTCGGCACGGATGCCGTCCGGCGGGCCTACCGCGAGACGGTGATGTCGGTACCCCACTACGCCGAGGAGTACGGCGACGAACTGGGAGAGAGCGTCGCCGCGGAGTTCGGCCCCGAACTGGCCGCCGGCCTGGACGACGGCGTCCTCACCGAGCGGCTCCAGCACGCCGTCGTCGCCGCGGCCCGACGGGCCTACGCCGACCGCGACGCCTTCCTCGACCGGCTGGACGCCGAGGCGGCGTCGCTGGCCGACGCCGCCGAGCGCCTCGAGGCGGTCCACGGGGAGCTGGCGGGCCACCAGCGGGAGTTCGCCGGCGAGTCCTACGGCGCCCTGGAGGCGCTGCACCGCCGGCTCGGAGTGCTCGCCGAGATCTGCGACGCCGTCGCCGCCGACCGGCAGGCCCACCTCCGCGAGCACCGCGACGACCTGGGGCTGCCCGAGGCCGTCCCGGACCTGCCGTCGTACCTCTACGGCGACCTCGAGCCCGACTACCCCGTCCTGGCCGCCGTGGCGGCCACCGCCGACCGGGTAACCGACGCCCGCCGGTCGATCGCGCGGGCCTACGGATCGCGCATCTCGTAGCGCACCAGCCCGACCATCGACAGCACCGGGCCGTCGTCCCGGTCGACCGCCGTCGTGGCCGACCGGACCAGCCCGGGGGTGGCCTGCCAGGGCTCCTCGTGGTCGGGAGAAACGCCGTCCCGCGGGCTGGGTTTTTGCCCCGCGACCGCGTAGGCCGGCCGATGGCAGACGAGCGCGACGCCGAGCCGGCGGTGCCGGGCGACCCGCTGGGCGCCACGCTGTCCGACCACCTGCGGGCCGGCGCCGCGGTCCACAACGCCGGCTACCACCACGCCGCCCACGACGCCTGGGAGGCCGCCTGGCTCGAGCACGACGACGCCACCGCCGACCTGCTCCAGGGGCTCATCCAGTTCACGGCGGCGGTCCACCACGCCCGGAACCGCAACTGGTCGGGTGCGGTCGGCCTGGCCGAGAGCGCCCGGGAGTACCTCGACGGGGCGCCGGCCCACGGCACCGACGCCGCCGCGGTCCGGGCGTGGCTCGGCGAGCTGGCCGCCGACCCGGAGCTGGTCGAGCGCGAGCCGGTGCCCGACATCACCGTCGACGGCGAGGTGGTGGCGCTGGACGACCTGGCGTTCCCCGCCGCCGGCGTCGCGGCCCGGGTGCTGGGCGAGGCGCTCGGCCGCGAGGAGCTGCTCGAGCGGGCCGTGGCCTACGCCGCCGCGGACTTGCCCGAGGACCCCACGTCGCCGTTCGTGACGCTGGTCCTGGACGTCCTGACCGCCGAGGACCGCGGGGTGGTGCTGGCGCGGCTGGCGGACCACGTCGACAGGCGCCGCCAGCGCGACAGCGACGTCGAGGGGCTGTTCGAGTAGCTGGTCACTCCGAGGTCGCCCACGATTTAATTACTCGTAGCGCCCAACTAGCCGACAGTGAGTATCGTTCGAGACCCGGACCACAGTGACGGTGCGCCGACCGTCGAAGGGACTGGTATCAGAGTCGAGGACATCGCTGTGGCGTACGAGCAGAGCGGGTACGAACCGGACGAGATCACCCAGCTGTATCCGGACCTCACCCTCGGTGACGTCCATCGGGCACTCGCGTACTACGACGACAACATCGACGACTTCTGACCTGCCGAGTCCGCGACCGCTGTACTGCGACGAGAGCATCTGGGTCCCCGTTGCCGACGACCTCCACCGACGTGGCTGGACGAGGACTCCGGACGCGAACACGCGGGGGTCGTCTACGTTCACCTGGCGGGCCGTGATATCGGGGACGTCGTGACGCCGGTCGACGCACCTGGGGCGTCGAGCGGTCGACGATCGCGGAATAGGATGAGGGAACCCGGCACCTCGCCGACCCGGTGCGGGCGCCGCCTACCCCACCAGCAGCTCTTCGCCGCGCTCGACGCGGATCCGGCACGGCGGTGACAGCTTGTTGTAGGCCCGCCGGAGCGCGTCCTTGACGTCGTCGGCGTCCTCGGGGTGACACCACGCCGTGAACACGCGGTCGCCCGACTGGACACGGGCGGCGGTGCCGACGATCTTGCCGAACGACTGGCGCATGCCGTCCGACACCCGGTCGGCGCCGGCGCCGGTGGCCTGCTTGTTCTCCCGGAGCACCTGGTGGGGGAACTTCCGGAGGATCATCTTGTAGTCGCCGCCCTCGCCGAGCTCCGTGATGAGCCGGCGGTTGGCCGACAGTCGCGCGGCCTCCAGCGAGCCGTGGCGGAGCTGGACGGCCTCCTCGACTTCGAGGCTGATCTGGATATCGTAGTCGTCGGAGTCGGTGTCGATGCGACCCATCTTGTGCTGGGCGATCTTCGAGCCCGGGATGCCCGTGATGTACTCCCGTCGGGTGTAGGACGGCTTGTCGAGGTCCCGGTACATCGACGCGGGCTTGTCGCTCATGGTATCGAAAGCGTGGCGAACGCCGTGGTTAAAGCCTTCGAACCGGCGCCGGTGGGGGTCCCGTCCATCCAGTGCCGACGGCTCGGAGGCTCGAGCGCGTGGAGCGGTCGGCGGCTGCGGTTCAGCCCACACCATCGGCCGAGCGGGCGGGTGCTCTCCGGGTGATCGGGTCCAGACCGGTCCACGAGCGGGGCACCGTGGCACGACCGGGTCCCTCCCGCCGGTGACCACAATCCATAAATCGGTTCACCGACGACTCTCACGTGCGCCAAGGTGGCAGAGTCCGGCCTAACGCAGCGGCCTGCAGAGCCGCCCATC
>CAYWNQ010000188.1:0-4007 GCA_964459695.1 uncultured Halobacteriales archaeon
GGATGCGGTCAGCGCCACGGGGCGTACCGGCGGTATCCGAGGCTCGAGCACGAGATGCGGTTCGCGGGTGCGGTCGCTGTTCCAGGACCACATCCGGCTCGCCGGCGGGCGGGGACGGTACCGCAAGTGCGGCGGGGGAAACCACCATCGCTCCCCCTATCCGACCGTGAATCCTACGCGAACCCGTCCCCACCCACGAACCCCTCGCGGTCGGCGCGGGGGAAGTACCGGTCCACGATGGCCTCGGCGGTCCGGGCGGCCAGCGCCTGCCCGGTGTTCGTGGGGTTCGGGCCGCCGAGCGAGTTGGCCATCACGGAGTGGTCGGCGACGAACAGGCGGTCGACGTCGAAGGACTCGCAGTAGCTGTCGACGACCTTGCCCATCCGCATCGTCGAGTGGATGTGCAGCGCCGTCGGCGGCGAGTCCGACCGATGGACGTGGTCGGCGCCCGCGCTCGTCAGGATGTCCGCGCAGATGCGCGCCAGCTCGTCGCGGCGCTTGATGTCGCCCTCGCCGGGCGTGTAGTTCACCAGCGGGACCGGCCCGTGCTCGTCGGACGCGCCGGGGGCGACCGTCACGTTGTTGCGCTCGTGGGGCCGGTCGTCGGTGACCACCAGCACCGGGAGCATCCGGCGGTAGTCGGCGAGCAGCCGCTTGAGCTGCGGGCCGGCCAGCCGCCCCATGGTGTCCCAGGGCTCGTTCTCCGGGTCGTTGGTGAACGTGAACCCCGACGCCGAGGCGCCGAAGCCCAGTATCGACTGGATGCCCGGCTTGGTCCCGGTGGTCTGGAGCATGCCCAGCCCGGGGACGTCGAGCCGCGCCGCGATGACCTCGCCGTGGTGCTGGTCGACGGTGTCCTTGCCGATCCGCTGGAGCAGCTCCGCCCGGGCGTCGTCGCCCTTCCACAGGCCCATCACGTTGTCGCCGAAGTGGATGGTGAGGCCCTTCCCGACGTGCTCGTTCGGCGGCAGCCCCGAGTTGCACCACAGCCGCGGCGTCTCGATGGCGCCCGCGGCCAGCACCACCACGTCGGCGTCGACGGCGTGTGTCGTCCCGCTCCAGGTGTCGCGGAACTCCACGCCGGTGGCGCTGGGGGCGCCGAGCTCGACGGTGGTCGCGACGTCGGTCACGAAGGCGTTGGGCCGGACCGTGACGTTGCCGGTCTCCATCGCCGCCGGGACGAACGAGACGTTCGAGGCGCGCTTGGCCTTCTCCTCGAACGGCGCGCCGCGCGGGAACGGGTTGCCCGAGATCTCGCCCAGCGCCATCGTGTGGCCCTCGACCTCGGGGTACCGGAAGTCGCCGTCGTAGTCCCCGGCGACGTGGAGCGTCTCGTCCGGTTGCCTGATGGCGTTGGGCTGGGGCCGGTAGCCCGGCTCGTCGACGTTCTTCTTGTCCAGCAGGTCCCAGCCCTGCTCGTCGGCGCCCTGGAAGAACAGCTCCTCCTTGGCCGTCACCGGCGCGGGCGCGACGCCCGTCATCGCCTCGACCTGCTCGTAGTAGGGCACGACGTCGGCGTAGGACACGTCGTCGGGCCAGTGGCCCTGCTCGTCGAACGCCGCCGGGTAGGCCCGGGGGTGGTTCGAGGTGTACAGCAGCGTCGTCCCGCCGACGCCCGCCGCCTGGATGGTCGCCCCGTCGCCGGGGAACTTCCGGAACCAGAACCCGCGCTCGTGGTCCGCCGGCCCCCACAGCAGCTTCTCGGTCATCTCGAGCTCGCGGGTCGTGAACTGCTCGTCCAGCAGCTCGCCCGAGAGGTCCGCCGGGTCCGAGGAGGCCTCGCCGCCGGGCTCCTCGTGGGGGTGCTCCCACTGCTCGTTGCCGTGGAACGGCCCCGCCTCGAGCACGAGGACGTCGAGGCCGGCCCGGCCGAGCTTCCAGGCCGCCACCGGGCCGTCGCCGCCGGCCCCGACCACGACGACGTCGTAGGAGTCGGCCACCATCAGCCCTCGCCTCCCGGGAGCTCGCCGAGCCACCCCGTGGCGTTGTCGAGCAGGCCGCCCTCGTCGGCGCCGACCTCGACGGTGCCGTCGCCGTCGCCGAGCGCCTCGTCGGCGGTGTCCACGAGGTTGCCGTCGGTGCCGCCGACCTCGACGAGGGGGGAATCGGCGGTGTCCTCGGTCGCGTACCGCTCCTCGTAGTCGCTCGTGTCGTAGTCGTTGTCCCTGAACTCGCCGGACTCGAGGTACAGCGCGTGGTCGCCCGAGTCGCGGTAGTGCTCGCCGGCCCCCAGCGACCGGTCGGCGTCGCCCCAGTAGCCCCGGAACGCGGCGTAGCCGTCGGCGTTGCCGGGGTAGCCGCTCTGTCGCCAGCTCTGGACCGCGCCCGGGTCGTCCGTGAACGCCCGCCCGGACGGCGGCGCGGTGAAGTCGGCGTACCCCTGCCACTCGGAGTAGTAGATGACCTCGGTGAAGCCCACCACCAGCGTCGGGACGAGGCCGCCGTCGGACTCGACCAGGGGGACCGGGAGCCGGTCGGCCAGGACGGAGAGGTCGACCGCCAGCTCGTCCAGCAGGGTGAGGGCGTTCAGCCGGTCGCGCCGGGAGAGCCGGGGGAACAGGCCGCCGGCGGCCACGTCGACCACCTCGTCGATCGTGGTCGAGCGGTCACACAGCTCCCGCGCGAACCGCGGCGAGGGCGCGTCCTCGTTGCCGCCGGTTGCGACGAGTTCGACGGCGGCGGCCTCCAGCACCAGTGCGACCGGCTCGGCCAGCCGGAGGTCGCCGGTCCGGTCGCCGAGCCGCGTCAGCCCGGAGAACAGGTCGTTGACGTACGTGACGAGGTAGGCGTCCAGGCCCACCGCGAGGCCGCCCGGCACGTGCTCGGCGCCGAGTTCGGTCGCGAGGGCCGGCGTCCGCGGGACGACCGCGTCCACGACGGCGGCGTAGGTCAACCGGGTGTGCGGGTCGGTGTCCGGGACCGGCGGCTCGTCGGCCCGGGCGGCCTCGGCGGCCGCCGACAGGACCGACAGGGCGCCGGCGGCCCCCGCCCCCCTGAGGACCGTCCGGCGCCCCACCGTGAACTCGGCCATGGTTGGCAGTTGGTGGCGAACAGTGGCGGTTAACAGTTTATCCGCGATGCGACGGCTCTTCAAGTGGCACGCCGGCCACACGCAAACCTTATGTGCAGAACCGTACGTTGATGGACATAGATGAACACCACCGACGGGGTCGCGCCGGCGGTCGAGGCCATCCTGGCCGCCGCCAGGGAGCGCGAGGGCCCCGACGAACGCCTCGCCGTCGACGCGCGGTCGCTCGCCGGCGCGCTCGCGGCGGCGGAGGCCGACGGCCGGACGCCGGTCGTGGCCGAGGTGAAGCCGACCAGCCCGACGACCGACGGCGAACGGACCGACGACCCCGTCGCGCTGGCCCGCGAGATGGTCGCCGGCGGCGCCGCGGCGGTGTCGGTGCTGACCGAGCCCGAGCACTTCGGCGGCTCGCCGGCGGCCCTCCGCCGGGTGCGCGAGGCGGTCGACGTGCCGGTGCTCCGGAAGGACTTCCTGCTGGCGGAGGCCCAGCTCGACGTCGTCGCCGCCGACGCGGTGCTGCTCATCGCGCGGTTCCTGGGCGACGAGCTCGGTCCGATGCTCGCGGCGGCCCGCGACCGGGGGTTCGACGCCCTCGTCGAGGTCCACACCCGTGCCGAGCTCGACGCTGCCCTCGCGGCGGGCGCCGACCTCGTCGGCGTCAACAACCGCGACCTGGCGGCGCTGTCGGTCGACCTGGCCACCTTCGAGCGCGTCGCCCCCGCCGTGCCCGAGGACGTGACGCTGGTCGCAGAGAGCGGCATCGCGACGGCCGCCGACGCCGTCCGGATGCGGGCGGCGGGCGCCGACGGCCTGCTCGTGGGCTCGGCCATCACCCACGGCGACGACGGCGTCCGGGCGAGCACCGAGCGGCTCGTGGAGGCCGAGCCGTGACCGCTGGTGCGTTCGGCGACTACGGCGGCCAGTACGTCCCCGAGGCGCTGATGCCGGCCATCGAGGAGCTGACCGACGCCTACGAGCG
>CAYWNQ010000189.1:0-3945 GCA_964459695.1 uncultured Halobacteriales archaeon
TTCCGGGCGTTCGTGTCGGCCCCACCAGCATCCACTCCCGACGAACGAGGACACAGGCAGCTCCGCACAACGGGAACCGATCCGCCGTCCGAATGACAAGCGGTTAGCCGCTCGGGGCCTTCCGGCCGCCGATGACCGTGCTCGCCGACGCCCGCGCCGCACGCGACACGGGGCCGGTGTGTGACAGCTGCCTGGGCCGGCCGTTCGCGCATCGCTCCCACGGCCTCACCAACGCCGAGCGCGGCCGGGCGCTGCGGACCGCCCTCGCGCTGGCCGACGACGAGCCCTACGACCCGCCCGAAGACTGCTGGGTCTGCGAGGGGACCTCGGGACGGTTCGACGAGCTGGCCGACCGGGTCGCCGAGGCGCTCGACGGCGTGGCGTTCGACAGCTACCAGGTGGGCACGCGGCTGCCGCCGCTGCTCGAGGAGAACGACCGGCTGTACCGCGAGGAGGCCGGCCTCGACCCCGAGGCCGGCGACGCGCTCAACCGGGAGGTCAACCGCGAGGTCGGCCGCCGGCTGGGCGAGCGCGTCGACGCCGAGGTGGACTTCGGACGGCCGGACGTTCAGGTGCTGGTCGACCTCGACGCCGACGCCGTCGAGGTCCGGGCCAACTCGGTGGCCGTCTACGGCCGCTACCGGAAGCTCGAGCGGGGCATCCCCCAGACCGAGTGGGACACCTACGACACCAGCGTCGAGGAGCTGGTGGCGCCGCCCGCCGTCTCGGCCTACCGGGGGACCCGCGGCGTCTTTCACGGTGCCGGCCGGGAGGACGTCGACGCGCGGATGCTTGGCACCGGGCGGCCGTTCGTGCTGGAGGTCGAACAGCCCCGCCGGCGCCACGTCGACCTGGCGGCACTGGAGGCGGAGATCAACGACCACGCCGCCGGTCGCGTCGAGGTCGAGGGCCTGGCCGCCGCCAGCCACGACATGATCGAGCGGGTGAAGACGCTCGACGCCGCCAAGACCTACCGCGCCGAGGTGCGCTTCGCCGAGCCGGTCGCGACCGCGGACCTGGCCGCGGCCTGCGAGGCGCTCTCGGGGACGACCGTCGACCAGCGGACGCCCCACCGGGTCGACCACCGCCGGACCGACACCGTCCGCCAGCGGACCGTCCGCGGGATGACCGGCGAGCGCGACGGCGACTACCACGCGACCGTCGAGGTCGACGCCGAGGGCGGCCTCTACGTCAAGGAGCTCGTCTCCGGCGACGACGGGCGCACCGAGCCGTCGCTCGCGGGCGTGCTCGGCGTGGATGCCGAGGTCGTCGCGCTCGACGTGGTGGCCGTCGAGGCCGAGGACGGGCGCTTCGCCGACGAGGACTACCTGCTGTCGTAGGGCCAACAGCTAACTCCCCGGCGTCGGCACCGCCGGTATGCTCGGCGCCGACGAGGCGGGGAAGGGGCCGGCCCTGGGCTCGATGTTCGGCGCCGCCGTGCGCGCGCCAGCGGCGGCCCTCCCCGACGGGCTGGCCGACTCCAAGCGGCTCGCCGCCGAGCGCCGCGAGGCGCTGGACGCCGACCTGCGCGCCGACGACCGGGTGGCAATCGGCGTCGCGGAGGTCCCCGTCGAGCGCATCGACGGCGCCGCCGACATGAACACGCTCACGGTGGCCGCCCAGGCCGAGGCGCTCGCGGCGGTGGCCCGGCCGGGCGACGCCGGCGTGCTCGACGCCGGCGACGTCGACGCCGACCGGTTCGCGGCCCGCGTCGCCGACCGGCTGTCCGTCGACGTCGACCTGGCGGCCGAGCATGGCGCCGACGAGCGCCACCCCCGCGTCAGCGCCGCCAGCGTGGTCGCGAAGGTGGCCCGCGACGCCCACGTCGCCGACCTGGCCGACCGGTACGGCGCCGTCGGCTCGGGCTACCCGAGCGACCCGGCGACGCGGTCGTTCCTGGCGGGCTACGTCGCCGAGCACGGCGACCTGCCGGACTGTGCGCGCCGGTCGTGGTCGACCTGCCGGGACGTCGTGGCCGCCGCCGAGCAGTCGGCCCTGGGCGAGTTCTGAGGGTTTTTCGGCGGCCCGCTCGAGGTCGCCCCATGGCCATCCGACAGGGGTTCATGGTCGAGGTCGACCACGACCTCCAGGAGGCGTGTGCGGCGGCCGCCGACCACGGCTTCGACTTCGTCGAGCTCAACCTGGAGGGCGCCGCCCGGTACCGCGAGGCCGACCCCGCCGCAGTCGGGGAGACGGTTGCCGACGCCGGCCTGGACCTGGCGGTCCACCTGCCGTTCGCGCTCGACGTCGCCTCGCCCTACGAGCACGTCCGGCGGGGCGCGTGTCGCGAGCTCGAGGCCGCCATCGACGACGCCGCGGCGATGGGCGCCGACCGGGGCATCTTCCACGCCACCAGCGTCGCCAAGCCGGGCCGGTGGGACCGCGTGCACGGCCGTGACGCGTTCGTGGCCTCCGCCGACCGGCTGGCCAGTCACGGCGCCGACCGCGGCGTCGCCGCGCTCGCCGAGAACCTCAAGGGTCCCTTCCTCGACGCCGGCGACCTCCCCGAGCTGCTGGCCGCGACCGACGTCGACGTCTGCCTCGACACCGGCCACGCCCACGCGACCGACCACGACACGGCCTGGCAGGCCGAGTTCCTCCGGGCGCACGGCGACCGGGTCGCCCACGTCCACCTGAACGACACCCGTCGGGACGACACCGACGAGCACCTCCCGGTCGGCGTCGGCGCGCTGGACTTCGCGCCGCTGGCGAGGGCCATGGTCGAGACGGGCTGGTCGGGGACGGCCACCCACGAGGTGTACACCCCCGACGGGGCGTTCGCGAACCCCGTCGTCGGGAAGCAGCGGTTCGACGCGTTGCTGGCGGGATGAGCCCCTGAAGGCCCCGTCTGGCCCCTTTTTCGAATTTCGAATAGGCTGAGCCTGCTTAATGTGGATCCGGGCCGTCCTGGTGGACGTGCACGGCACCTCGACCACCCGGGAGACCACCGCTCGCGCCCGCGACCCCGTCGCAGCGGTCCGCTCGACGGGCCGGGTCGCCGACGTGGTGGCGCTGCTCGCCGTTCCCGTGGTCCTCGCCGCGGTGGGGACCCTGCCGGAGCAGGTCCGGGTGGCCTACGCCTTCGAGTACGCCGACCCGACGCTCCTGACGGCCTACACCTCCAGCTTCGTCCACTTCTCGACGACCCACCTGGTCGCCAACGTGGCGCTGTACCTGCTGGTGGCGCCGCTGGGCTACCTGCTGGCGGTCGCCTCGGGCCACCGCCGGCAGTTCCTCGTCGCAGCGACCACGTTCCTCCTGGCGTTTCCGCTCGTGCTCTCGCTGCTGAACCTGGCGGTCCCGAGAGCCGGCGTCGGCGGCGGCTTCTCGGCCATCAACGCCGCCTTCGCGGGCTACGTGGTGTTCGCGCTGCCGCGGTACCTCGGCTGGTTCGCCCCCGAGGACGACGCCGTCCGGTCGCCGTGGCTGTTCTTCTTCGCGCTGGCCGCCATCGCCGTCGTCGCGGTGCCGCTGACCGTCCGGATCGCCGGCGTCGCGGTCGCCGCCGCGCTGTCGGGGGTGCTGTTCCTGCTGCCCCGTTCCGAGGGCGGTCGCCTCCGGGCGCTGAAGCGCTGGGTGGCCAGCCCCGGCGGGCTGGAGCTCGGCCTGTTCGGGTTCGGGGTGCTGGCCGCGTACCCGCTGATGGCGTTCCCCGCCTCGCCCGTCGTCGACGGCGCGGTCGTCAACCTCTACGCCCACCTGCTCGGCTTCGCGCTCGGCTACATGGCCACCTACGTCACGGCGCTGGTGGAGTCGAGCGTCGGCCTCGGCGCGACGGCCTAGACGATCTTCGAGCGCCGGGCCGCCCCCAGCGTCCCCAGCAGGATGGCCAGAGTGATCAGCAGCAGCAGCCAGGGGAACAGCGCCGGACCGAGGCTGCTGGCCTCCTGGATGGGCTCGTCGGTGCTCGTGGCCGTCGGCGTCGCCGTGGCCTCGCCGTCGTCG
>CAYWNQ010000190.1:0-3928 GCA_964459695.1 uncultured Halobacteriales archaeon
GCGGTTGGCGGTGGCAGGGGAATCACCCGGGAATCCTAGCCGTCGAGCGGGCAGGGGCTTTCCGGCGGTATGTGGCGTCCACCACGGGACAGTTTCCCAGTGCCGGAGCCACCCCACCCGGTCTCGAAACGAAGCCCCGCGAACGGAACCGTTAATCCCGCCGCGGCCGACGGCTCCACCATGCGGATCGCGGACTTCGACCACGAGCCGGGCGCCCACTGCGGCTCGACGTCGCTGCGGAACCTCGCCGACCACTACGGCTGGGGCCTCTCGGAACCCGCCTGCTTCGGGCTGGCCTCGGGGCTGGGGTTCTCGTACTTCGAGCTGCCCCGGGACCCCTGGCGGCTGTTCGTGGGGCGGCCGATGTGGCTCGAGGCGGCGTTCTTCGACCACCTCGACGTGCCCCACACCGAGCGCGAGGCCCAGGACTGGGAGACGGCGTGGGGCGACGTCCGCGAACGGGTCGACGCCGGCGACCCGGTGCTGGTGTTCGTCGACCTGTACTACCTCGACTACTACGGCACCGACACCCACTTCGCGCCGCACTCGCTGCTGGTGGTCGGCTACGACGACGACCACGCCTACATGGCCGACAGCGAGTTCGCGGAGCTCCAGCGCCTCCCCCTCTCGTCGCTGCGGGCGGCGTGGTCGTCGACGGACCTGCTGCCGCTCGCCAACCGCTGGATCGCGGTCGACGGCGACCCCCGCCGGCCGGTCGACGCGGCGGCCGGCCGGGCCGTCGCCGAGACGGCGGCGTACATGCTCGGCGAGTCAGTCGACCGGCCGGTGCTCTCGTTCGGCGAGTCCGGCGTCGCCGGCATCCGGGCGCTGGCGGCGGACCTGCCGGGCTGGACCGGGCTCGAGGACCCCCGGTGGGCCGCCCGGTTCGCCTACCAGAACGTCGAGAAGCGCGGCACCGGCGGGGGCGCGTTCCGCGGGCTGTACGCCCCGTTCCTGTCGGAGCTGGGCGAGGCCGCCGGCCTCGACGCGTCGTTCGCCGACCGGATGGCCGCCATCGCCGACGACTGGACCGCCGCCGGCGAGGTGCTCGAGCGCGCCAGCGATAGCGACGACGGAGCGCTGGGCTCGCTCCTGGCCGAGGCCGGCGACCGGGTCGATGCGCTCGCCGAGCGCGAGGCGGCCTTCTTCGGCGACGTCCGGGACGCCCTCGACGGGACGAGCCGGGAGGTTTAGGGCCGCCGGCCCGCCACGCCATCCATGGACGTGCCGTCGCTGTTCGACCGGCTTCCGTTGGTCGACCACCTCGACATCGAGATCGACGCCGCCGCCGACGGCGAGGCGACCGGGCACCTCGACCTCCGGCCGTACCACTCCTCGCGGCCCGACCGGATGGTCGCCCACGGCGCCGTCCCGTACGCCCTGGCCGACACCGTCGGCGGGGCGGCGGTGCTGTCGACTGCCGGCACCGTGACCCCGACCGTCGACATGCGGCTGGACTACCTCGCCCCGGCGACCGGCGAGCGCCTGGAGGCGACCGCCAGCGTCGTCCGCGTCGGGTCGGGCGTCGCGACGGTCGACGTGACCGTCACCGACGCCGATGGCGACGCCGTCGCGTCCGGGCGGGCGGTGTACAAGACCGGTGGCGGCGAGGGCGAGACCCCCTGGACCGACGGGACCGAGCGCGAGCGCTACCGCGAGTAGCGGGGGCGGGCCGACTCGACCGGCGCCGACACGGCGAAACTACACCTGTCACCGCGTCGACCCGTCGTGGTCGGCGGGCGGGCGACGTCCTCGGCCGGCGCGGTCGGCCCTCGCGGCGCGACTACCCGCGTGCGGTCGAATCCACGGCTTCTCGGCGTCGTGGCCGCCGGTGACGGTCGTGGCTCGCGGGCCGGATGCGGGTCCGACGGTGACGACCACCACGGTCTTTATTGCTCTCACCCACCGCCGTGGTACGTACGGTAGCAGATGACATCCATCACGACCGGAGACGAGGCGGTCGTCCGCGTCGCCGACGCCGACCCGCGGGCTGACCTCCTGGAGCGCGTCGACGGCGCCAGGGCGGTGGCCGTCGGGTCGACGGGCGTCCCGGCGGTCGAGCCGCTGGTCGGCGTGACGCGGGCGGGCCGGACCGCCTTCCACGCGCGCTGCACGCCCGACCGCCTGGAGGCGGCCGTCGACGGCCTCCTCGCGGACGGCGCGGTGACCGCGGGCGAGCCCGACGCGGTCGTCGAGCACGACCCCGCGACGGCACGGCTGCCCGTCCCCGACCTCCCGGGGCTTTCCACCGGCGTCCGGACGGTGCTGGGGGCCTGTGGCTGGCGCCGGCCCGCGGCCCCGGCGGACCACGAGGCCGCCGGCGGGTTCGCGGGCCCCGACCCGGCGGCGGTGCTGGACGCCGGCGCCGACCTCCGGGGGCGTGGGTGGGGCGACTGGTGTCGAGACGAGCCCGTGGCGCCGACCTGGGAGACGGTCCGTGCGGCGGAGGCCCCCGGCGTGGTCGTGGTCAACGGCCACGGCTCGGCGGCGGACGCGCTGCTGCTGGCGAGCGCGCCGTTCGAGGTGCTCGACGGCGCGACGTCGCTGGCCGACGCCGTCGGCGCCGACCGGGTCGTCGTCTACGCCTCGCGCGACGACGACCGCGCGGTCGCGACCGTCCGCGAGGCGGTCGGGGCCTACCCGGACCCGCCCGTGGCGCTCGACGTCGAGACCGGGCCCGCCGACTACCGCGCGGCGGAGCCGACGATGGCGCTGGAGGCCCTCGAGGGCAACCACCGGCTGGAGGCCCGCCTCCGGCCGCCCGGCCCCGAGACGTTCGGCCTCGGGGGCCGCCCGACGCTGGTCCACACGCCCCGCACGGTCGCCCACCTCGCGGTGGCGCTCCGCGGAGCGGGCTCCGGGACGCGGGTCCTGTCGGTGACCGGCGACGTGGCCGCGCCCGCGACGGTCGAACTGCCCGAGACGGCCACGGTCGGGACGGCGCTCGACGCGGTCGAGGTCGACGGCGCGTTCAAGGCCGCCTGCGTGGGCGGCCGGTTCGGCGGGCTCGCGGCGTCGCTGGACGTCCCCGTCGACCCGGCGTCGCTGGCCGACGCCGGCCTCGGGACGGAGGGCGACGTGGAGGTGCTCGCGGGCGACCGCTGCGTCGTGGCGTTCGTCGGCCGCCGGGCGCGGTTCGCCGCCGAGGAGAACTGCGGGCGGTGCGTGCCGTGCCGCGAGGGCACGACCCAGCTCGCCGAGGCGCTCCGGGCCGTCTACGACGGCTCGTACGACCCCGACGCCGTCACCGAGCTCGCCTCCACCATGGAGTCCTCGAGCATCTGTGCGTTCGGCGTGGACGCGGGGCGACCGGCCCGGACGGCGCTGTCGGCCTTCGAGTCGGAGTTCGAGGCCCACGCCGACGGCGACTGCCCGGCGGGCAGCTGTCCCGAACCACAGGAGGTGTCATGACATGAGTTCCGACCAGCGAGAGGACCTCGACGTACCGCCCCTGACCGAGGGCATCGCGCCCGGGACCGCGACCGACCCGCCGCCCGGTGGCGACGAGCCTGCGACGCTGACCGTCGACGGGACCGACGTGTCCGTCGACGCGGGCGCGACCCTGCTCGACGCGCTGGCGGCCGCCGGCGCCGACGACGCGGTGCCGGCGCTGTGTCACTACGGCCGGCAGGAGATCGGCCCGCGCAGCGAGTGCCGCACCTGCATGGTCGAGACCGACGCCCACGGCGTCGTCCCCGCCTGTAGCTTCCCGGCGACCGACGGCCTGGCGGTGCGGACCGGGGCGTCGGCGGCCGTCGAGGCCCGGGACGTCAACCTCGACCTCGTGCTGTCGGACCACAACCTCCGGTGTACGACCTGCGGCAAGAACGGGCGGTGCGAGCTCCAGGACGCCGCCATCGACGAGGGCGTCGAGGAGCCCCGCTACGGCGTGCTCGACGACCGGGACGCCTACGAGCCCGTCGACGAC
>CAYWNQ010000191.1:0-3898 GCA_964459695.1 uncultured Halobacteriales archaeon
GAGGTACTCGTCGTAGGTGCAGTCGTAGCCCGACCGGAGGTGGAAGTCCAGGTTCCCAGTCTCGACCGCCGACTGGAACAGCACGTGGACCGCCCGGCGGACGAGCTCGTCGGTGGTGTCGGGGCCGAGCGCGCAGTTGAGCAGCGCCAGCTCGTTGCGGGTCTCGCGGTCGAGCCCGACGTCGACCGCGTCCCCGAGGGCCTCGTACTCCCGCTCGACGTCGTCCTGCAGATCCTCGAGTGTCATGCCCCGACGGAGCGGGCCCGACCGGATACCGCTTTCGACCGGTGTCGGCGGC
Source organism: uncultured Halobacteriales archaeon (assembly GCA_964459695.1). Taxonomy (GTDB): domain Archaea; phylum Halobacteriota; class Halobacteria; order Halobacteriales; family Haloarculaceae; genus CAYWNQ01. The sequence continues at coordinate 299 of CAYWNQ010000191.1, forward strand.
GAACCCGCGCGACGCGCCCGGTCGTCCCCCGGTGCAGTCGCTCACCCGCGCTCGCGGACCAGCCCGACGACCAGGTACGCGTACAGCACCGCGCCGACCGTCGCGGCCCCGACCCCGGCCCGGGCGGCGGTCTCGGCGCCGACGAGCAGCCCGCCGGCGGTCGCGGCGAGGCCGCCCGCCAGGGCGACGATGGATGCCGCGGCCGTCCGGTCGCCGGCGCCGGGGAAGCTCCCGACCGCCGGCGGGTAGAACTGGTAGGTGAGGCCCACGACGGTCAGCCCGAGGAAGCCCACCAGGGTGAGCCGGGCGTGCGCCAGGGCCTCGCCGACCGACCGCCCGGCGAACGCGAACTCGAGGCCGAGTCCGACCGCGACGACGCCCGCTGCGGCGGCGGCCACGACGCCGGAGAAGCCCACCCGCCGGCGCTCGGAGCCACGCACCATCACCACGACGGCCACGGCGAAGCCGACGACGGCCAGCGCCTCAAGGACGGCGCCGAGGTAGAACGTCGGTCCCCCGCCGAAGTCCGCCACCAGTAGCGCCGGCCCGACGGCACCGGCCGGGAGCACGACGGAGGCCAGGCTCCGCGGCGGGTCGACGACCAGGAACCGCGGGAGCAGCCGGAAGCCGACGGCGAAGACGAACATCGTCGCCGCGCCCGCGGCCAGGAGGTGGGTCGTCGCCGGCACCGAGGCGACCGGCGACGGGAGGTCGGCCGGGACGGCGGTCCGGGCGTAGGCACCGACCACCATGTACGCCAGCGCCAGCGGGACGAACGCGTTGGCCACCCGGTCCAGCCCCCGGAGGTGGGCCTTGTGGTCGCCCGTCCCCGTCTCGGCGCCGGTCGGGTTGTCTCGCACGGTCCAGGCCAGCGCCCCCACGAAGACGAGGACGCCCAGGCCCCAGACGCCCGCGCCGGCGGTCTCCAGCGGGCCGACGTCGACCAGCGGCGCCGCCGCCAGCAGTCCCGTGCCCGCGACCGCCAGCGGGAGGTGGACGGCGGGCGCCCGCGGCACCGCCAGCGAGCGGTCGAAGTACGACGGCACCAGGGCGTAGGCCTTGCCGAACAGCACGTGGAACACGAACCCGTACAGCGCCAGCGCCACCTCGACCGACCGGGGGACCCCCGCGGTCGCCGCCACGCCCCAGGCGGCCAGCCAGCAGGCCCCGGCGACGACGAAGCGGCTGCTGCGCCGGGACGCCGCCGCAGCGGTGGTCGCTGTCATGCCCCCGGCGTCGGGGGGCTGTGCCGTGAACCTTGCGGGGACGGGCCGGCCGGGACGATCCGGTCACGACCGCCACGTCGGCCGTCCCTACGTATCGGGACGCCGTCCCGCCGCCCGGGTCACCCGTCGTAGGCGGCGTCGAAGAACGCCACCTCCAGCGCGACCGCCCGTTCGAACAGCGCCGCGACGCGCTCGGTCCGGCGGTCCGAGAGGTCGACGCAGGCCTCGTCGAACTCGGTGCGGAGCCAGTCGACGAACGAGTGGAACGACTCGTCGTCGTGGAGCGCGACCCACTCCCGGAGGTGGAACGGCTCCGGCGGGTCCACGGCCCCGGCCCAGTCGGCGTAGACCCACTCGACGGGGAGCAGGACGGAGAGCGACTCGGCGTAGCCGCCCTCGCGGGCGGCCCGGCCCAGGAGGTCGACGAAGGCCCGGGTCGTCGGGTGGAGCTCCGGGTCGGAGCGGTCGGCTGCCGGCACGCCGAGCGCGTCGAAGGCGCGTGCGAAGTAGTCGTCCTCGTCGGTGCCGAGCACCTCGAGGATGCCCGCGAGCTCGGTCCGGGCCGACAGCGTCGGTGCCTGGCCGGCGGCGTATGCGACCAGCCGGGTCAGCTCCCCGACGAACGCCCGGTCCTGGACCAGATACCGGGCGAACGTCGCGTCGTCGACGGTTCCGTCCGCGAGCTCCCGGACGAACCGGTGGTCGACGGCGGCCGCCCAGTCGTCGCCACAGCGCTCGCGGAGGGTCGCGGCGTCGACGCTCACACCGGCCACTCCTCCCGGCGCCAGGCGGCGTCCCAGAACAGGTACTCGTAGCGGGCGCTGGTCGCGAACAGGTCGCGGTAGCGCTCCCGGACACGGTCGGGTCGGCCCGCCGCCACGTCGTCCAGCAGGTCGCGACACCACGCCGTCAGCTCCGTGAACTCCGGGCCGGCGTAGGTCTCGATCCACTCGGCGTACCGGTCGTCGTCGGGCAGGCCGTCGGCGGCCAGCCGCTCGGCGGTGGCGTTGAAGCCCCACATGCACGGCAGCAGTGCGGCGACGAGGTCGCCGAAGCTGCCGGTCGCGCCGACCCGGACCAGGAAGTCGGTGTAGGCGCGGGTGGTCGGCGAGGGCTCGGTCGCCTCGAGTTCTGCCTCGTCGATGCCGAACTCCGCCGCGTACGCGCGGTGGAGGTCCATCTCGGTGTGCAGCGTCTCGTCGAGCAGTTCGGCGAAGGTGCCCATCCGCTCGAGGTCCGGCGCCCGCGCCGCACCGTGGGCGAACAGCCGGCTGTACTCCACCAGGTAGACGTAGTCCTGGCGCACCCAGTAGCGGAACGGCTCGACGTCGAGCGTCCCGTCGCCCAGGCCGGCCACCATCGGGTGGGCGACGATCTCGTCGACGACGTCGTCCAGGATCGGCGCCAGGTCGTCGGTGAACGCCATGGGCGCCGCGTCGGCCCGCGGGAGGAAATAACCAGGTGGTACTACCGGCTACTCGGCGTCGGGACCGCTGCCGTCGCGCCACTCGCTGGCCACGACCACGGCCAGCGCCGCCAGTCCCAGCACGCCCGCGGCCAGTGGTATCTCCCCGGCCACCATCAGCCCGGCCACGACGAACGGGAGCACGGCGGCCACGACCCCCACGATCAAGAAGTTCCTGGCCGATTCGCGCATGGCTGACCCTGGGTGGCGGCCGCGAATCAACGTGTCGGTCCCCCCACGGTGGGTCGGTGGGATTGGTGGCAGTGGCGGTTCCGTCGATTCCGTCCGGAACTGTCCAGCCGCGAGACCCGAACGCTCGACCGCGTGTGTCGACGCGAACCGCCTCCCGCAACCGCGGACCGCACCTCGTGCTCAACCCGACAACACCGCCAGAAAGCCCCCGCCTGCGTGGCGGCTGCGTCGCCTCGTTCGAGGTCGCCGGCGGAGCCGGCCAACCCGGACGAGGGCGCGACCGTCGGGAGCGCCTCGGGGCGTTCCAGGCGTTGCGGTCGCACACGAGCACTCACTCGACACCGTCACGCCCAAGCCCACTCGCGCCCCAGCCGGTGGCGATGACCGAGGCCGGCGAGGCGTTACCCGACGACCTCGACGTGGGCGCCGTGCGGGAGGCGCTGGTGGACTGGTACGCCGAGGACCACCGGTCGTTCCCGTGGCGGGAGACCACCGACCCCTACGCCGTGCTGGTCTCGGAGGTCATGAGCCAGCAGACACAGCTCGAGCGCGTGGTCGACGCCTGGGAGGCGTTCCTGGACCGGTGGCCGACCGTCGAGGCGTTGGCCGACGCCGACCGCGCCGAGGTGGTGGGCTTCTGGACCGACCACTCGCTCGGGTACAACAACCGCGCGACCTACCTCCACGAGGCCGCACGGCAGGTGGTCGAGGAACACG
>CAYWNQ010000192.1:0-3891 GCA_964459695.1 uncultured Halobacteriales archaeon
CTGTCGCGGGACCGCGGGACGCGGTCGCCACCCCCGGCGGTCGCCGGACGCAGCGGTCGACGCCGCCGCTGGTCGGTCCGGCGCGAGAGAAGTCGTCGGCCGTGGTCCTCAGCCGAAGAGGTCGCCCAGCCCCTCGCCGGCGGCCTCCTCGTCCTCCTCGTCGTCGTCGGCCTCCGCCTCGTCGCCGCCCTCGTCGTCGGCCTCGGCCTCCTCGCTCTCCTCGTCGTCGGCGCCCTCGTCGCCGCCAGCCGCGGCGCCACCGGCGCCACCGGCGCCGCCGGCACCGCCGGCGGGCACGGCGGCCGCCTCGGCGACGGCCTCCTCGATGTCGACGTCCTCGAGCGCCGCGACCAGCGCCTTGACGCGGGACTCCTCCACGTCGACGCCGGCCGCCTCGAGGACGTCCGTCAGGTTGCTCTCGTTGATCTCTTCGTCAGTCTCGTGCAGGATGAGTGCTGCGTACACGTACTCCATTGGTGGTCACCCGAACATGTCGCCGAGGGCGTCGCCGGCGTCCCCGTCGTCGGAGTCGTCGCCGTCGTCCCCGGCGGCCGCATCCGCCTGGTCGTCCGCCTGTTCGTCGGTCGCGGTCTCTCCGTCGGCCGCGTCGTCGGCGTCGGCCGCATCGCCGTCCTCGTCGGCGGGCCCGTCGCCCTCGGCGTCGTCCGTCGCGTCGTCGGCCTGCTCCTCATCGTCCCCGGCGTCCTCGTCGTCCCCGTCGGCACCGACGTCCCGGAGCTCCCCGGGGAGCGCCTCGGGCTCGTCGATGGTCGCGACCAGCGACCTGACCTGCGCGTCGGCCCGCGAGACCAGGTCGTCGGCCAGCGACGGGCTCTCGACGGAGGCCCGGAGCCCGACGCTCGTGGCCTCGCCGCGGGCCCTCGACAGCAGGGTCGCCACGGTCCGGTCGGTCGGGTAGGTCGCGCCGACCGACAGGTTCCGGCCGCGGGCCGCGGCGGCACGGAGGTCGGCGCGGTAGGCGTCGACGTCGATCTCCAGCTCGTCGGGCTCGAACAGCACGCCGTCGGAGTAGACCGCCCGGAGGTCCAGGCCGACCTCCTTGGGCTCGATGCCCAGCTCCGAGAGGACGTTGGCGAGGTCGGCACTGACCTCCTCGCCCGCCTCGAGCACCGTCGAGTCGGAGTTGACCTTGATGGAGCCGCCGTCGATGGCGGCGTCGGCGCCGACCTGCTGGAGGTCGCCGACGAACGGCCCCGGGTCGATCCCCGTGTCGCCTGCCGGGATGACGACGTCGTTGGGCGCGACCTCGCCGGCGTTGATGGGCGCCGGCGTCTTCGAGGCCTCCAGCTGCCGGTAGAGGCCGAAGGGGTTCTCGTCGGTCCCGACGAGCCCGACCTGCCCGGAGACGTGGCCGGTCAGCTCCTCGAGCCCCTCGTCGACCGACTCGAGGGCCCGCACCAGGAGCGTGTTCCGGGCGATCCGGAGCTCCGCGGTGCCGTGCAGGTCCCGGCGCATCACCTGGAGCTGGCGCGACGGGATGGCGGTGACGTCGACCACGCCGACGCTGTCGTAGCGCTCGAGCAGGTCGACCAGCTCGTCGACCTCCTCGCGCTTCCAGCCCGGCACGTGCTCGGTCTTGCGCTCGGTGGCGTCGGCCATCAGACCGGCACCTCCACGGCGGGGCCCATGGTCGTCTTGACGTAGATGCCGTCGATGTTGAGCGGGCCCTTCTCGAGGTCGGTCTCCAGCCGCCGGACGATGACGTCGATGTTGTCGGCGATGTCCTCGGCGGTCATGTCCTCGGCGCCGACGCGCGTGTGGAACGTCCGCCGCGAGCCCGACCTGAGCTGGACGGTGTTCTTCATCCGCTCGATGGTCTCCACCACGTCGTCGTCGGGCGCCAGCGGCGTGGGCATCTTGCCGCGCGGGCCCAGCACCGTGCCGAGGTACCGGCCGATGTCCTGCATCAGCGACTGCTGGGCGACGAAGAAGTCCGTCCGGTCGGCGAGGTCCTTGGCCGCGTCATCGTCGTCGCCCAGGTCCTCCAGGTCGTCGCCATCCAGCACCTCGTCGGCGACGTCCCGGGCCCGGAGGGCCGTCTCGCCCTCCGCGAACACGACGATGCGGGTCTCCTGTCCGGTCCCTCGCGGGAGGACGATGGACTCGTCCACCCGGTTGTTGGGGTCGTCGAGGTCGAGGTCGCGCAGGTTCACGGCGAGGTCCACCGTCTCGCGGAAGTTCCGCTCGGGGGCCTCGTCGAGTGCCTGAGAGACCGCGTTCTCTATGTCCTGATCTGCCATCGTTCACCTCCGTAGTGCGGCGAAACGCCTCCTACGGCGCGAAACAGGGCGAACCTGTCTCGTCCCGTACGTGCCCGAGCGCGCACTTAAGGCCGTCGAACCGCCGCGGTCGGCCCGTGAGCGCTAGCCGGGGCCGCCCGCCCTGTGCGCCACTGCCGTGAACGTGAACCCGCCCCAGTAGCTGGCGACCACCTCGCTGGTCTCGAAGGTCGCAGCCAGCGCCGCCGCCAGGTCGCCCTCGTTGTTCCAGTTGGCGACCCGCCGGAGCACCGGCGCGACGAGGGGGTTCAGCAGCCGCGCCGGCCCCGACGGTGCCGGCCGGATGTCGAACGTGACGAACCGCCCGCCCGGCGCCAGCGCGTCGCGCACGCTCGACAGCACCGTCGGCAGGTCCGGCATCGTGCTCACCGAAAGCGTCGCCAGGGCGGCGTCGACCCGCTCCGGGCCGACGGGCAGTCGGGTGCCGTCGCCCCGGACCACCTCCACGTTGGCCCAGCCGTTGGCCTCGATGCGGTCACGGGCGCGCCGCACCATCCCCGGCGCGAGGTCGACGCCGACGACCCGGCCCGTCCCGCCCACCGCCTCCCGCAGCGTCCCGAAGTTGACCCCCGGGCCACACCCCAGGTCCAGCACCGTCTCGCCGCCCGAGAGCGCCAGGTGGTCCATCGCGGCCTCCCGGTAGGGCGCGAAGTCCTGCTCGCTGAGCCCGTAGTGGTCGCTCCACCGGTCCCAGACCCGGCGCGACCGGTCCAGGTGTGCCCGGCGGCCGTCGTCGGCCTCCATGGCGGCCGCTCGCGGCGGCGCCACAAAGGCGCTGGGCCGAGCTCGGGCGACGCGGAACGCGGTCGGCGGCGTCAGGCCTCGGCGGCGTCGCGCAGGCGGTCGTCGTACTCGCCGGCGTCGACCTTGGCCTTGAACTCGCGGGGGTCCTCCCCCTCGACGGTGACGCCCAGCGAGACGCAGGTGCCGACGACCTCCTTGGCGGCGTTCCGGAGGTCGTAGGACAGCAGGTCCGACTGCTTCTGCTCGGCGATCTGTGCCACCTGGTTGACGCTCAGGTCCGCGACGAACTCCTCCTGGGGCCGCCCGGAGCCGGTCTCGAAGCCGGCCTCGTCCTTGATGAGCTCGGCGGTCGGCGGCACGCCGACGTCGATGGAGAACGAGCCGTCGTCCTCGTACTCGACGGTGACGGGCACCTCGGTCCCGTCGAACGCCTCCGTGCGGTCGTTGATCTCGGCGACGACCGCCTGGACGTCGACGGGCGTCGGCCCGAGCTCGGGGCCGAGCGGCGGGCCGGGGTCGGCCTCGCCGCCGGGCACGAGCACTTCGATGGTTCCAGCCATGTCTCCGGGAACCGTCGCGGCGGGTTTAAGGGTTATCTCTTGGCGTCGCTGCCGGGTTCGGGGTGTCTCTTGGGGCCGTTGTGGAGAGTCGTTCCGCTCGACCTCAGGACTGCGCTTGCCCTCAACGGCGGACTACCACTCGTGCTTGACCCGATCGTACCGCCGGAAAGCCCCCGCCCGCTCTCCCGCCGCAACCGCCCCGCCGACCGCCACTCGTGCTTGAACCTAGGACACCGCCGGAAAGCCCCCCGCCCGCTCGACGGCTGCGGCTCGTTGCGCTCCTCGCT
>CAYWNQ010000193.1:0-3867 GCA_964459695.1 uncultured Halobacteriales archaeon
CGGCCCGGCGGGCCATCTTCGAGGTCCACACCCGGAACAAGCCGCTGGCCGACGACGTGGACCTGGACGCGCTCGCCGCCGAGACCGAGAACTACGTCGGGGCCGACATCGAGGCGGTCTGTCGGGAGGCGGCGATGGCCGCGAGCCGGGAGTTCGTGACCTCCGTCGCCCGCGAGGACATCCCTGACTCGGTCGGCAACGTCCGCATTTCCCGGCTGCACTTCGACGACGCCCTCGAGGAGGTCGGCCCGAGCGTCACCGCCGACGTCCGGGAGCGCTATCAGGAGCTCGAGGAGCAGCTGACGGTTCGCGAGGCCGATCAGCCCAAGGAAGCCGAGGTCGGCCGCACGTTCCAGTAGCCAGGTCGCCGTCCTCGGCCGATCCGGCGGGGCGAGGCATCGCGACGATCGGGCTCAACCGTCCGCGTCCTGGATGGCCTGCCAGACCGACTCGTCGGTCAACGGCATGTCCACGTTCGTGACACCGAGCGGGGCGAGCGCGTCGGCGACGGCGTTCGCGACCGCCGGGGGTGCCGCGATGGTCCCGGCCTCGCCGATCCCCTTCGCGCCGAGCGGGTTCGTGGGACTCGGCGTCTCGGTCGCCACGGTCTCGAACTCGGGGAGCTGGTGGGCCTTCGGCAGGGCATAGTCCATCAACGTGCCGGTGAGCAGCGTCCCGGTGTCGTCGTAGACCGTCCGTTCGAGACACGCCTGGCCGATCCCCTGGGCCAGGCCGCCGTGAACCTGGCCGTCGACGAGCAGGGGGTTGATCCGCACGCCGCAGTCGTCCACCGCGACGTACCGCTCGATCTCCACCGCGCCGGTGTCGCGCTCGACCGACACGACGGCGGCGTGCGCGCCGAACGCGAACGCCGTCCCGTCGGGGGTGTAGACCTCCTCCGCGGTGAGCCCGGCGGCCGCCACATCCTCGGTGGCGTGGGCCGCTTCGGCGACGGTCTCGAACGGGAGGGCCCGGTCGGGCGAGCCGACGACGTGGAACGTTCCCTCGTCGACGACGACGTCCGCCGGCGCGGCCTCGAGTTCGGCCGCGGCGACGCGCCGGGCCTGCTCGAGGACGGCCCTCGCACACGCCTCGACGGCGCCGCCGCCACTGACGGTACTCCGGCTGCCGGACGTACCGGTGCCCGACGGGAGGTCGTCGCTGTCACCCTCGTGGACCGTCACGGCCGTCGGATCGACCGCAAGGACGTCCGCGACGATCTGGGCGAACGTGGTCTCGTGGCCCTGGCCGTGGGAGTGCGTCCCCGCATGGACCGCCACGCGGCCCGCAGCATCGACACCCACTCGGGCGGTCTCCCGCCGCCCGCCGGTCGACTCGACGAAGGCGGCGAGTCCGACGCCGACCAGCTCGCCGTCGGCCCGGCGCTCGGCCTGCTCCGCTCGTACCGTCTCGTAGTCCACCGCCTCCAGGACGGCGTCGAGGGCCCGCTCGTAGTCGCCGCTGTCATAGACCGCCCCCACGGCGGTCTCGTACGGGAACGCGTCGGAGGGAATGAGGTTGCGGCGGCGGAGCTCGGCCGGGTCGATACCGAGTTCGCGCGCCGCCGCGTCGACGAGGCGTTCGAGGATGTAGATGACCTCCGGCCGCCCGGCCCCGCGATAGGCGACCACCGGCGCGGTGTTCGTGAGGACCGCCCGGCCGCGGCGATGGATCGCCGGGAGCCGGTACTGCCCGGAGAGGAGTTCGTCGTGTCGGAGCGCGATGACCGCGCCGCTGCCCAGCGGCGCGCCGCCGCCGGCGCCGACCACGTCGATCGACAGCCCCCGCATGGTCCCATCCGCATCGAGGCCGAGCGCCGCGTGGGCGACGTGGTCCCGGGCGTGGCCACCGGCGAGGGCTTCCTCCGACCGGGTGGCGACCCACTTGACCGGCTGGCCGAGCTCGCGGGCGGACCACGCCACCATCGCCTCGCCGGGGTAGTGGTAGCCCTTGAGTCCGAAGCCGCCGCCGACCCACGGCAGCACCACCCGGACGGTCGACTCATCGACGCCGAGGGTATGGGCGATCGCCGTCCGGTGGCGATGGGCCCCCTGAGCGCCGACCTGGACGGTGAACCGCTGGGCGTCCGGGTCGAAGCGGGCGACGGCACCCCTGGGCTCCATCGCGGTCGGGACGAGCCGGTTGTTCACGAGGTCCAGCTCGACGACGTGGTCGGCGTCCTCGAGCGCCCGTTCGGTCGCCGTACGGTCGCCATGGTGCATCTCGGCGACGATGTTGTTCGGGAGGTGGTCGTAGAGTCGCGGCGCGTCCGGCTCGGCGGCCTCGACAGGGTCCGTGACGGCGGGGAGGCGGTCGTATTGCACCGCGACCGCTTCCACGGCGTCGTGGGCGTGGGCGCGGTCAGCGGCGACGACGGCCGCGACAGGCTGGCCGTGGTACCGGACGCGCTCGCGGGCGAGCACCGGGTGTCCGGGCACGTCGCGGTCGAAGCGATCGACGCTGAACGGGAGCACGCCCGGCGCGTCGGAGGCCTCGATGTCGTCCCAGGTGAAGACGTCGAGTACGCCGTCCAGTGCCGCGGCAGCCGACACGTCGATCGACTCGATCTCCGCGTGTCCGTAGCGGCTCCTGACGAAGGCGAGGTGGGTCATCGCCTCCCCCGTCAGGTCGTCGGTGTACCGGGCGCGGCCGGTCAGCAGCGCGTCGTCCTCGCGCCGGCGCATCGACCGGCCCACGTAGTGGTCGGTCGTCGGGGGTGTGGACATGCCAGTGGCTCTCAGCCGTGGGGGTAAAAGGCACCGTCCCGACGGCCGGTGTCGGCCCCGTGGCGATCAGTCGAGCCGTTGGGCCGCGCCGCGCTCGAGCAGCGGGGTCGCGTTCGCGCTCGGCAGCGTCACCACGTCCTCGTCGCCGAGCGTATAGACCCGGTCGTCGACGCCGTAGATCTCGCCGACGTCCGCGATAATGCGGACCGTCACCCGGTCGGTCGTCCCCGCCGGGTCGGTCGGTTCCTCGGCCGGGACGCCGGCGGCCGCCCCGCCGTCGGGGGCCGGGTCCGCCGGGTCAGCTGTCGAAGATTCGTCCGCCGGATCCGTCGACGCGTCCGGTGTCGATCCGGCGTCCGCCGGTGCTGACGGGTCGGATTCCGCGGGATCGGTGGCCGGTTCCGCCGGCCCGCCGCGAGTCTCGTCGCGGGGTCGGCTGTCGACCTCCGCGTCAAACGCGTCCAGCACCGTGGCCCGGTGGGTCTCGATCCGTTCGACGAGGTCGGCGAAGAGCGCCCGTTCCTCGTCGGTCAGCCCGTCCTCGTCGGTCGGTACCCCCGCCGCGGCGAGGCTCGCGCGCTTGACCAGCTTGCCCACCCGACGCTCGTAGATGGCCTCGACGACCTCCTCGGCGGTCTCGAGCTCGTCGGTGAGCTGGCGGACCTCCGCGGAGTCGAACGGGTCGTCGGCCCGGTCGGCGAGGCGGTCGCGGCGCTGACGCAGGTCAGCCAGGTAGTCGGCAGCGTCGGCGTAGAAGCTCGGTCGGAGCGCCTGGAGGCTGTCGGTGCTGCGCTCGTCGACCTGCGCGGCACGGAGGTCCTCCAGGTTCATTCTTGCTCTTTCTCGGCGCGGCCGCGGGCCAGCAGGAAGTTGGCCACGTACTCCGGTAGTCGGACCTCGCCGGCGGGGACGGTAAACGTTTCCCCGCCGAGTTCGACCGGGGGGCCGCCATCGCCCCGGACCGCCACCTCGTGGCCACGGAACGGCTCGGGTATCGCGTCCACGAGCGGGTCGAAGCTGTCGAGCTCGTCGAGCGACACGGGCGTCACCCGGAGCGCGGTGCCGCCGTGCAGGCTGCCGGGCAGGCGGATGAGCCGGTGGGTGTCGGTGGTGACGGGCTCGTCGATGGCCGCGCTCTCGC
>CAYWNQ010000194.1:0-3795 GCA_964459695.1 uncultured Halobacteriales archaeon
GGTGTGGCGCTGGACGTTGGTGGGGTTCATCGAGACGGTGTGACAGCCCTCGACGCCGGCACACCGCCGGACCGACTCCCGCATGTCGGCGACGGCCTCGCTCTCGGCGAGGAACGGCGGCTTCAGGAGGAGGTAGGCCTTGACGCCGGCGGGTGCGTCCGCGGCGCCCGCCGCCCGGGCTTCCTCGCAGGCTGCCTCGAAGTCGGCGAAGTCGAAGTACTTGTTCACGCAGTCGTGGCGCACCCGGTCGGTGGCGGTCTCGAGGCCGACGGCGACGTCGGTGGCCAGCCCCCGGTCGGTGAAGTCGGTCAGCTTCGCCCGGTCGACGAAGTCCGGCAGCGACTCGACGACGATGCGCTCGCGGTCGGCGAACGTCTCGGCGACGGCGGCGCGGGTGTCGGCGCCGACCTCGCGCTCGTCGAGGAACGACCCGGAGGTGTATATCTTCACGAGACCCGCTCGCTCGCCGTCGCCGAGGTGCTCGCGCTCGTGGGCCAGTGCGGCCTCGACCTGCTCGAGGAGTGCGTCGTGGCTCACCTCGCCACCGTCGACGGACTCGGCGACGTAGCCACACATGGTGCAGCCGCCGGCGCGGGCCCACCGGCAGCCGCCGGTGTTGAGGACGATGGTGAGGCTCGTGTAGACGCCGCCGGGTGTGTTGTCCTCGTCGAGCCACACCCGCGTGGGCTCGCGGGGGTCGTAGCTGGCGTCGTTGCGCGCCCGGATCTCCCGCATGGCGCGGTTGTGGGCGTCCATGCCCCGGCCGCGCTCGTACACCTCCGGGCTCGGTTCGCTCATCGGGCCGGGGTAGTCGGGCGACGCCTAAAGCCGTGTCGTCACGGCGCGACCGGCGCGTGTCCCCGGTCGACCCGACGGTTTCGGGGGCCCGTCCACTCTCGGAAGTCGCCGAGCATCGGTCGGAAAAGCGCGTCGCCGCCCGGATGCATCCCCACCTGCAACCCCTCAATTGAGGTCATCCCGTTTGTAAGGACCCGACAGTTCACCGGTCATAACGGGTGATTAATGGGGGTTCGCGTGGCTCAGGTGGCCCGTTCCTCGGTGTGGCGGACGTCCACGGCGACCCCCCGGGTCGCGTCGGCCATCTCCGGCCCGGCCATCGCGGCCCGGCCCACCGCGAACGCCGACGGGCCCTCGACGACCACCTCGTCGCCGACCCGGATGGCGTCGCTGGCGTCCAGCACGCCAGGGGCCAGGACGCTGCCGCTTGGCACGAAGTCGTCGATGTCGACCCGGAGCGTCTCTATCCCGCTCGCGACCCACCGGCGGGCGCCCGCCAGCGTCAGCGACAGGACGCCGTAGCTCGGCACCAGCGTGGCGAGCTGGTCGCCGGGGTCCTCGCGGCTGCCCGCACGGACCCGCAGCGACGGGTAGCGACCCTCGGTGGCGATGGGCCCGAACAGCTCGTCGCCGGCACCCGGCCCGAACTGGTAGTCCGCCACCGCCCGCACCGTGTTGTGCTCGCGCTCGCGCTTGCGGTAGCGGTCGAGTCCCTCGAGCACGTCGGAAAGCGCCGACAGCGACGCGTCGTCGGTGGGGTGGTCGGCGACCGTGTGCGTGAACTCGACGCCGAGCTCGTCGGCGACGCGGTCGGTGACGGGCCGGTAGGCCCCGGGGAGGTGGGCGACGACGCGGGGGTAGTCGGCCCGCTCGAGGTACCGGGCGAGCACCTCGGCCACGAACTCGACCTCCGAGGCCGACCACCGGTCAGTCACGACCGCGTCGTAGTGCTGGGCGGGGTAGGTCAGCTCCAGCTCCTGGGGCACCACGCCGATGGGCGAGGTCATCGACACCTTGTGGGCCCGGAAGTCGATGGCGTCGTGGAACCGGCCGTGGCTCGCCGAGTCGCCGTAGGGCTTGGTCGCCGAGCACGGCACCAGCACCGCCGGCCGGTCGGCAAACCGCGGGACGTACCGGTCGGTGACCCGGTCGGCGAACCGCCGGATCTCGACCCGCCGGAGCGCGTCGTCCGACGCCGCGAGCATCGAGTTCCGTCGCAGCACCGGCGTCCGGGGCTCCAGGTAGCCCCACCGGTCGTCGAGCAGCCGGAGCACCGCCGTCCCGAACGCCTCGTGGCGCCCCTGGGCCTCGAGGTAGTCCCGAAGCCGGCCCCGCCGGATGCGGTGGCGGACGGTCGACAGCGTCGCCGACAGCGCCGCGACGTTGTGCTCGGCGCAGTGCTCGCGGGTGAACGCCTCACGGGGTCGCCGGCAGGCCGGGCAGCTACAGGGCAGTTCCTCGAGGTCCTCCAGGAACTGCTCGCCGTCGACCGTCTGGTAGAACCCCCGGCGGCCCCGGACCAGCGCGCGGTCGGCGTCGACGAGGTCGACGCCCGCGTACGCGAGCGCCGCGGCGTTGGCCGGCGTGGCGGCGCCCGCGAGGTACAGCGCGGTGTCCGGCGGGACCGCCTCTCGGACGGCGACCACGCCGTCGACGAACGCCCGGGCGTGCTCGTCGTAGCCGGGACCCCCCGACAGGACGTAGGCGTCGACGCCGAGGTCGGTCGCCGTCGCCGGGGAGACGACGGCGGCGGCGGGGAAGTCGACGTCGACCGGCTCGGGACCGAACGCCGCCGCGACCTCGTCGGGCGTCCCGCGGGGCGTCGCCCGGTGGGGCAGCACCGTGAGCCGCGCGGGGTCGCCCTCGGGTGCCTCCGCGGCCTCGCGCCACCGGCTCCCGGCGTCGTCGAGCACGGCGTGGACCCCCTCGCGGTCGTCGTCGACGCCGGCCTCGCCCACCAGGGCCGGCGTGGCGACGGGGTCGGCCAGGCGGAGCTCGCCGAGCCGGGCCGCGCCGTCGCGCTCGAGGACCTCGAAGTGGTCGGTCATGGTCACCCCTGGCGGTGCCCCGTGGAAACCGCTTCGGTTGGAACTGGACCGCCACTCGTAGTTGCCCCGATCGTACCGCCGGAAGGCCCCCGCCCGCCCGACTCGAGGCTTTCCAGGCGGTGGGTGCGGTCGAGCACGAATGGCGGTCCAGCGTCGAGATTCGGTCCCGTGTTTCGGGACGGTCCGTCGGTCACGACATCGCCGGATCTCGATGCTAGCCGAGCTCCACCACCTCGACGTCCTCGGGCAGCTGGTCGACCGCCGTCGCCGGCCAGTCGAAGACGGCGACCGTGACCGAGACGTCGGGATTCGCCTCCACGACCCGGGCGACGCCGTCGGCGGCGGCCCCGCAGGCGTCGGCGTCGCGGCGTTCCGGTACCTCCGCGGTGAGGGGGTAGGTCTCCGAGAGCGCCCGCGGGAACGGGCCGAACGGCGGCACCAGCCGCCAGCAGGCGTCGTAGGCGTCGCTGTCGTCGCCCTCGGTCAGCAGCAGGCTGTCGCCGTCGACCGACAGCGCCGCGACGCGGTCGTGGTGGCGGGTGACCTCCGGCCGGCGGGCGCTCTCGGTCGACAGGTGGAAGAACGCGTTCTTGCTGGCGGGGTCGTGGCGCTCCAGCAGGTCGCCGTGGTCCAGCAGCGCCCTGTAGCCGTCCAGCAGTCGCGGGTGGCCCCGTGTGCGGGCCTCGACCAGCTCGAGCAGCCGGCCCCGCCGGATCGCCTCCCGCACGCGGCGCATCTCCGCGAACGAGACGTGGAGGTTGTGGCTGGCCAGCGCCCGCTCGCGGTCGTCGTCGGACAGCGCCGCGACGCCGGCGGGGTCGTGCTCGAGGCAGACCGGACACGCGCAGGGGAACGCCGACAGGTCCCCGAGGTGGCGGGTGCCCCGGACGGTGAGGTACCGGTCGTCGCGGGCGTACAGCGCGTAGGCCGCCGAGTCGAAGAGGTCACA
>CAYWNQ010000195.1:0-3792 GCA_964459695.1 uncultured Halobacteriales archaeon
GACGCCGTCCATCTTGGCCATCACGATGGCGTGGCGGTTCTGGTCGACCGGTCGCGGCACCGAGACGGCTGGATAGAGCGCCTCGAGGACGCGATACTCCTTCTCCGCGGCCTTGCGCGCCGTGTACAGCCAGGAGACGTGCTGCCGGTCGGCAGTGTAGTCGCGCTCGCGGCGGACCTCCCGGAAGTTCGTGAAGCCCTCGCGGTGGAACTTCAGCGCGAGGGGGGCGTACGACCGGACCTCGAAGACGTCGGACTCCTTCCCGACGCCGAGCGGCGCCCCGAACCCGTCGATGGTGTCTCGCTCGGCGAACGCCCGAAGCGCCAGCGCGTCGTAGCCAGCCATCCGGAGCTGATAGCCCTCGTACTGGATGGTGCGGCGCTCGATCAGGTCGCGGTCGAGACACCGGTCGAGGCGGTGGGCCACCGCCTGGCCGTCGAGGCCGCTCAGCTCGGGGAGGCGGTCGCGGCGCACCCACTCGGCGAACCGCATGCCGTGTTCCACCCCGGACAGGAGGTAGAAGTCCGGCGGTTCGAGTTCGACGAACCGCTCGGCGACCGACTCGACCATCACCCGGCGTACCCGGCGGGCCACCAAAAGCCCGGCGGGGGCGGTCCCTACGCGCCGGCCCCCGTCACCACCTCGTACCGGATGTTCCCCTCGCGGAGACGGTCGGTGTGCCCCGAGACGGCGGACTCGACCGCGACCAGGAGCACGTCGAGCCCCCGGGCCGCCGCCTCCTCGACCGCCTGTACGGTCCCGAACCGGACATCGGGCTCACGCCCCGCGGCGCGTACCACGGCCAGCGCCTCGACCCCGGCCACCGCGAGGAGGTCGTGATCGGCGGCCAGGTCGGCGAGGCGAGCCTCGTCGGGCCCGGCCGCCTCCTGACCCACCGGCGGTACGGCGAGGACCGAGACGAGGCCCGGCTCGTAGTCGAGCAGGCCGTCGAACTCAGAGACGCCGACGGCGTCGCCGGCGGTGGCCCCGGTCACCGTGGTCGCGGTCGCCCGGCCCGACGCACCGGGCGTCGCGTGGAGGACCCCGTCGCGCATCGACAGCGTCACCGGCTCGTCGGCTTCGACCGCATCCGTGGCGATGGCCGCCTCGACGTCGACCCCGCCGACGACCTCCTGCTGTACGTAGGTCGTGAAGGACTGGAGCTCGTCGGTCCGCGACAGCAGCCAGTCCACCCCTTCCTTCGTGATCCGGTACCGCCCTCGGCCTCCTGTCTCTACCTCGCCACGGTCGACCAGCTCGCCGACGTACTCGCTGACGGCCTGGGCGGTCACCCCGATCGCCTCCGCGATCTCCCGCTGGCTCACGGCGGGCTGGCGGGCGGCGATCTCGACGAGCACCCGGTAGCGCGTCGCGTCACGCTTATGCCGGAGTACCGACAGCTCGCGCCGGTCCGCGTCGTCCATGACGGGACGTGAGACGCGGGATTGCAAGTAGCTTTGTGTACGACCACGAGTCACGGAAATTCACCCGCGTCGCGGGTGACAGGGTGCAAGTCCAGCTGTCCACCGTGCGGAACGTGGCCGACCCCGCCGACCCCGCTCGCCGTCGCAACGGATTAGGCGGGCGGGCGGCTAGCCGCCCCATGGCGCCCAGCGGCGAGTGGCGGCTGATCCGGGAGGAGGCCCGCCCGGGCCCCCGCCAGATGGCCCTCGACGAGGTCGCCGCGCGGACCGCGGCGGCCGGCGGTCCCCGGACCGTCCGCGTCTACGCCTGGCAGCCGAGCACGCTCTCGATGGGCTACAGCCAGGCCGCCGACACGGTCGACTGGGACTTCTGCGAGCGCGAAGGGATCGCCGTCACCCGCCGGCAGACCGGCGGCGGTGGCATCTACCACGACCGGCACGGCGACATCTCCTATTCGATCGCCGCGCCGGCCGCCGAGTTCCCCGGGGAGCTCCTCGCGGCCTACCACGAAATGCTGGAGCCCGTGCTCGACGCGTTCGACCGGCTCGGTCTGGCCGTCGACGTCGCCGACACCGAACAGCCCCCGATCTACGAGCCCGCGTGTTACCTGCGGGGACTCCACCCTGCCCACGACCTCGTCGTCGACGGCCGGAAGATCAGCGGGAACGCCCAGTACCGACAGCGCGACGCCGTGATCCAGCACGGCTCGCTGACCTACGCCCGCGAGACCGATCGCCACCTGGGCGTCTTCGCCGATCCGCCCGACGCCGAGACGTTCGAGTCGCGGGTGACGGCCATCCGGGAGCAGGCCGACGCCGACCGGGCGACCGTCGTCGAGACGGTCGAGTCGGCCCTCCGGGACTGGTGTGACGCCACGCCCGGCGGGTGGACGGCCGACGAGCTCGCCGCGGCCGAAGCGCTGGCGACGACCAAGTACGCGGCCGATTCGTGGGTCCGGGAGCGGGCGGTCGCGCGTAGTTAGGCCTGCGGGGCCGCACCCGCGTCGAACTCGTTGGTCGGGCGCCCAAGGAGGGCCGTGAGATCGGCGTGGATCTCGTCGACTGGCGGGCGCGACCGCGTCGGATCGAGCCAGTGCTGGCCGAGCCACCGGTACCGGACCACGCGGTCCGCGTCGACGAGGAAGCACGACCGCCGCGCCCGCCGAGAGATGCCGAACGCGCGGTAGCTGACGCCGAACGCCGCCGCCAGGTCGAGCGTCGTGTCGGCCACCAACGGGAAGGGCAGGTCGAGGTGGTCGATGAACCGCCGGTGGGTCGCCGCGCCCGATCGGCTGGCGCCGACGACCCGCAGGTCGGGGTTCCCGGTGAACCAGCCGTAGTCGCGGAACGAACACCACTCGGCGCGGCAGTCGGGGCCGAAGTCGGCCGTGTAGAACGCCAGCAGGACCGGTCGGTCGGCCGCGAGCGCCAATAGCGAGGTCGACTCGATGGCCCCGCCCGGTCGGACGAGGGTGAGTTCGCAGTCATCGACCGTTTCGCCGGTGTCGACGACGGCCATGGCTGCCCGATCGGCGGGCGCACCCCTTAGCTGGTTTCCGAGGTTCGACCGGATTCCCGCCGGAGTCCGACCCAATTGTCGCCGGGCGCCTCTCGCCCGGCACACGAAGCCGCTTTGACCCCCTCGGGTCAACCGGGGGCATGCGCATCGGTGCCCACGTTTCCGTGGCCGGCGGGGTTCACCGCGCCGTCGACCGCCAGCTCGAGGTCGGGGGGAACTGCGGCCAGATCTTCACCACGTCGCCGCGGGTGTGGGCTCACCCCGATATCGACCCGGCCGAGGCCGACCAGTTCCGCCGCGAGACCGCGGCCGCGCTCCGGGGCCCGTGGCTCATCCACTCGTCGTACCTCGTGAACCTCTGCACCCCCGATGCCGAGCTCCGCGAGCGGTCGGTCGCCAGCCTCCAGGCCGAGGTGGACGCCGCGGTGCAGCTCGACGTCCCCTACGTCAACGTCCACCTCGGCGCCCATACGGGCGCGGGGGTCGAGGCGGGGCTCGACAACGCGGCCGCCGCGCTCGAGTCGCTCGACGTTCCCGACGCGGTCACGGTGCTCATCGAGAGCGACGCCGGCGCCGGCACGAAGCTGGGCGGGGAGTTCGCCCACATCGCCGGCGTGCTCGACCGGTGTGGGCTGGCCCTCGACGTCTGCCTGGACACCGCCCACCTGTTCGCCGCCGGCTACGACCTGTCGAGCGAACGGGCCGTCGAGGAGACCGTCGCGGCGTTCGACGACGCCGTCGGCCTGGACCGCCTCCGTTGTCTCCACCTCAACGACTCGAAGCACGGCTGTGGGACCCACAAGGACGAGCACGCCCACGTCGGCGAGGGCGAGATCGGCGTCGAGGGGA
>CAYWNQ010000196.1:0-3775 GCA_964459695.1 uncultured Halobacteriales archaeon
GAGATCGTCCCGGAGCACCGCGAGGTCCATGCGCTTTGGCTGGCGGCCGCTGGCCTTGAATGGCGCGGCCGGTGGCAGGCCGGTGACCGGACCGCCGGCTGGTCCCTATTCGCCGCCCCGCATCGGGACGAAGCGGACCCCTCCGTGGCGGTCCCGCTCCAGCGTCCCGTCATCGCGCTTCTCGGCGTAGACGAGCACCTGTCGCCGGTCCCCGAGCGGGCCGAGCAACCGGCCGCCGGCGCGCACCTGGTCCACGACAGCGTCGGGGAAGTCGTCGGCGGCACACGTCAGGTAGGCGGCGTCGTACGGGGCGTGGACCGGCCAGCCGTCGTGTCCGTCACCGGTGCGGATCGAGACTCCGTCGTAGCCGAGCTCGGCCAGCGTCTCCCGGGCCCGGTCGGCCAGCGAGGGCTCGTATTCGACGCTGTAGACGTGGTCGGCCCCGACCACCTCGGCCGTCAGGGCGGCGTGGTAGCCACACCCGGTCCCGATCTCGAGCACCCGGTCGCCGGGCTCCAGCGCGAGTGCGTCGAGCATCTCGGCGACCATGTGGGGCGCGCTGATGGTCTGGCTGTTCCCGATGGCGAGCGGCCGGTCCTGGTACGCGGCGTCGAGCGAGTCCGCCGGGACGAACGCGTGGCGTGGCACGGCCAGCATCGCCTCGCGGGTCGAGGGCCGGCTGATGCGCTGGTCGAGCCGCTCGACCATCCGATGGCGGGCGTGTTCGTGGTCGCCGTCATTGGTTACCATGCAGACCACGCGCGGCCGCCCGGCTCTCGCGCGAAGACGCGCTTGACGTCCTTTGCCGGCACGTCGTCGCCCGGGCGCTCGAACTTGTGCGTCGGGTACCCCGCCGCGTCGTCGCGGACGAGCACCTGCTCGACGGTGAACCGGTCCTCGCCGAAGGCCTGGGTCTCGCCGACCACGAAGTCGTGGTCGCCCGGGACTGCGAGGGTCACACTCCGGGTCGCGTCCCGGCGACCGTCCGCCGGATGGACGGTCACGTTGACCTCGACGTTGTCGACGCCACGGGTCCAGACGGTCTCGACGTCACGCATCGCCGCCTCGTCGACCCGCTGCTGGGGGCCCGTCTCCAGCCCCGTCACCCGCACGGCCATGAGCACGTCGTCCGTATCCACGACGAACTCCTCGCCCACGGCGATGGTTTCGGCTGCCGGCGCGTCGACGGTCGCGGTGAACGACTCGCCCCCCTGGGAAACCACCACGTCGAGCGGGACCGTCGCCGGCGGTTCGATTTCGGCCTTGTGGACGTGGCCGCACTCGACACACCGAACGGTCGCCCGACCGCCTGGCTTGAGGACTTCGTGGGCGATGTCGAATCCCGGCGAGCAAGCCGGGCAGGGCACAGCGACTCGCTCGCTGGCGTCGGTCATTGCCCGGAGTTGGGCGGCCCGCAGCAAAAAGCGCCCTGGGTCAGCGCTGCTGGCATCGGTCGGGGAGTGAACCCCCATCACTGACATAGCCGGGGGTCGGGCCCGTCGCATGGACGATGCCCTCGAGACGAGGCGCCTGGCGGTCTTCCTCGCCGTCGCCTTCGGGCTCTCGTGGATGACCGCACTCGCGATCTACCTGACCGGCGGCCTGGGGGCCGGGCCGACGGTATTACCCGGCATCCCGCGCTCCCTCGTGCTCGTCGCTGGCCCGTACATGTTCGCCCCGGCGGTCGGCAACGTGGTCGCTAGGGTGGCGACCGGTGAGGGATTCGAGCGGTCGCTGCTGGCCCCGCGACTCCGCAACAACTGGCGAGCCTACGGCCTCGCCTGGCTCCTCCCGGTCGTCCTGGCCGCCGCCGGGGCCGCGCTGTACTTCTTCGCGCGGCCGGCGCAGTTCGGCGGCCTCGACGCCGTCGGGTCGTTCGTTCCCGTCGTCGACGGGGGCCCCCAGCTCACCGCCGAGGCGTTCGTCGCCCTCCAGGTCGCGCAGCTGCTCCTCGTGGCGCCGCTGGTGAACGGTGCGTTCACCTTCGGCGAGGAGTTCGGCTGGCGGGGGTACCTGCTGCCGAAGCTCCTGCCGCTCGGCCCTCGTCGGGCGCTCCTCGGCCACGGCGTCATCTGGGGCGTTTGGCACTGGCCGCTCATCGCCATGGGCCACAACTACGGGCTCGAGTACCCGGGCGCGCCAGGACTGGGGCTGCTCGCGATGGTGCTCTTCACGGTCGCCGTGGGGGTCGTCCTCGGGTGGCTGACGCTCGAGGCCGCCTCGGTCTGGCCGGCGGTCCTCGGACACGCGATGGTGAATGGCGCGGGCGGGCTGGGCTTCCTCGTCCTCGTCGGGGAGCCGGACCTGCTACTCGGCCCGACGGCCGCCGGCCTGCTGGGAACCCTGCCGTGGGCCGTGGTCGCGGCATGGGTGCTCTACCGGCGAGGGGTAGCAGTGCCCGCCGCCGGGGTCGAACGGTAGGACGGGTTGGCGGCCCCGGCGGGCCGGGATCGGTCTGCGGTGGATCGCGCTCACTCGGCGTGCGTGAAACACTCATTTCACCCAGCCGAAGGTATTCGCCCGCTCGCCGGCGACGGAGTGGCATGCGTCGCCACTCCGGCGTGGTGCTTTGCCTCGCCCTCGTCCTCACGGCCGGGTGCCTCGCCGGCGGGTCGCCTGACCCGTCGTCACCGACGCCGGAGCCATCGACAGCGGTCCCGAGCCCGGGTGGATCGACGTTGAGCGGTCTGGAGGGGCCGACGGGACCCGACCCGAACAAGGCCATCGTGGTGGGGAACGACTGGAACCGGTCCGTGGAGCTCCGGATCACCGTCATCCGAGCGACGAACGAGACGGTCTACGCCGAGACCTACACCCTCGCTCCGGGGGTTGAGCGGACCGCCTACAACCTCGCCGAGGCCGATCCCGACGGGATCGAGACCTTCACCGTGGTCGCGACGGCCATGGACTCGACCGAGCGCGTCACCATCAGGACCGACGACTGCCACGGCGACGCCCACGCCGAGATCAGCAGCGACGGTCAGCTCCGACTCTACTATGCGATCTGCTGAGCGGGCGCCCCCGGCGTCTACGTCGACGGCAATTCGACCGGTTCGCCGTCGGCGGTGACCGTGGGTTCCCGGAGAACGCCGTCGACGTGGATGGGGGCATCGACGTCACCGCCGATCCCGGCGTCGTCGCCGATGGCGACGTGGACCGTGCCGGCGGCCTTCTCGTCGAGCAACACGCTGCCCACCAGTTCGGTGACGCCGACGTTCGTGCCGATGCCGAGTTCCGCGAGATTGTAGGCGGCGTCACCGGCGGTCTCGGCGGCTGTCTCGACCTGGGTTCGAAGCATCTCGTCCTCGATGGCGGTGATCTCCCCCGCCTCGACCTCGAAGACGACGGGCTCGTCGACCAAGCCCTGGCCGGCCATCGTCCCGTCGACGACGACCCGGCCGTCCCCGGACTCGGGGCTCACGTAGACCTCGCCGGCGGGGAGGTTCGAGAAATCGCCGGGCTCGTGGTTGATGCCGGTGTCATCGCGCCAGTCGCGGTCGCCCCGCTGGACGGTCAGGTCGGTCCCCTGCGGCGACGTGATGCGGACCTCCTCGGCGTCAGCCACCTGGGCCAGGACGTCGCCGCAGTGTCGGGCGATGGCGTCGTAGTCGGCAGCCAATCCAGCGACCATGACGGCCTCGGTGATGCCGGGGAGCGTGGCTCCCCGAGTCCCCGCCTCGGTGGCGGCTCCCCGGGCCCGGGTGTGGCTCAGGCTGGTGGTCGTCGGCGCGAGGAAGACGTCGGTCTCGCGCATCGCCGCGGCGACGGGTCGCGG
>CAYWNQ010000197.1:0-3758 GCA_964459695.1 uncultured Halobacteriales archaeon
GGTACTCGATGGTGGTCACGTCGTCGCTGCCGACGACGTCGTTGAACGGCTTCGACGCAGCGGGCGGGATGAGGTGGTCGTACTCGCCCGTGATCTGGAGGACGGGCAGGTCGATGGCCGTGACGTCGACGTGCTGGCCGTCGAGGTGGTACTCGTTGCGGTGCAGGGCGTTCGCCTGGTAGATCTCCTCCAGGAACTCGACGTACGTGTCGCCGGCGACGTCGATGCCGTCGCCGAGCCACTGCTCCATCCGGGCGAAGTTGGCCACGAACTCCTCGTTCTCCAGGTTGTCGTACAGCCGGGCGTACTTCGAGACGTAGTTGGCGACGGGGTCCATCAGCGCGAAGCCGACGTCGAGCCACTCGGCGGGCATGTTCCCGAACGCGTCGGTGACGGTCTCGGGGTCGTAGTAGTCGTCGTCGCCCCACAGCTCCAGGACGCCGCCGGTGTCGTCGAAGCACAGCCCGGCGGCCATCAGCCCCAGCGTCCGGAGCTTCTCGCCGTGGAGCGCGGCGTACATGACGCTCATCGTCCCGCCCATGCAGTAGCCCAGCAGGTTGATCTCCTCGCGGCCGGAGCGCTCGCGGACCACGTCGACGCAGTTGTCCATGTAGCGGTCGACGTAGTCGGCGAGCGTGAGGTGCTGGTCGAGCCGCGAGGGCTCGTTCCAGTCGACCAGGTAGACGTCGTGGCCCGCCTCGAGCAGCCGCCGGACGACGCTCCGGTCGGGCTGGAGGTCGAGGATCGAGGGCCGGTTGATGAGGGCGTACACCACGAGGACGGGGACGTCGTGGGGCTCGTCGACCTGGGGCTCGTAGTGGAGCAGCTCGAGCTTGTTCTCCGTGTAGACCACCTCGGCCGGGGTCTCGGCGACGTCGACCTCGTCCATCAGCTCCACCCGGTCGCGCGCGACGGCGGCCTTCTCGACGGCGCCGACGGAGGCGTCCAGCGCGTTGCGCTGGGCGGTCAGCGCCAGGTCCCAGGGGGTCGCGGTCTGCTCGCTGTCGGCCATCTCACTCCTCCAGGGCGTCGAGCACCCGGTCGAGCTTCGCCTCGACCTCGTGCTGGCGGCGCTCGAGTTCGACGAGGCGCTCGCCGACCTCCTCGACGTCGCTGCGGGTGGGCAGGCCCATCTCGGCGACGGTGTCCTCGCTCACCTCGGCGGCCTCCTCGCGCATCTCCAGGAGCTGCTCGACGGAGCTCCCGGTGGCGGCGGCGAAGGCCGACGTGCCCATCACCTCCTTGAACGCCTCGTTGGCGCTCTGGAGCCAGATGTCCCGGAACTCGGTGACCGAGACGTCCTCGCCCTCGGCGGCCGCCGCGGCGCGGTCGTACAGCTGGTCGGCGGCGTCCATCCACACCTCGTAGGCGCGGCCGTAGGAGGCGAACGCCTCGTCGAGCTCCTCGCCCTCCGGCATCGACCCCTCGAGCGAGTCGGCCCAGGCCTCCATGAACCGCGCCTGGGCGTCGAGGCTCTGCTCGACGCTCTCGGTCATCGCGTCGTTCATGTTCTCGACCATCCGGGCCCACTGCCCCATCGCGTCGTCGCTATCGCTCATGGGTGAACCGTCGGGCGCTGGGGATAAAAGCGGGAGGTTACGTCTCGCGACGTTGCTGCGGCGCTACGCCTGCTGGACGACGTCGTCGCTCGCGTCGTCGACGCGGTCGGCCATCTCGTCGACCTGCTCGCTGAACCGCTCGAACTGCTCCTCGAACTGGGCCTGGAACTCGTCGGCCTGCTCCTCGAACCGCTCGCCCATCTCCTGGGCCTGCTCGTCGAGCTGGTCCTGGAGCTCCTCGAACTGCTCTTCGGCCTGCTCGAACGCCTCGAGGGTCTGCTCCTCGACCTCGGCGTGGGCGTCCAGCAGCATCTCGATCTGCTCGTTCAGCGTCTCGAGGTAGTCCGTGGCGAACTCGTCGTAGCTGTCCGAGCCACGGCGGAGCTCGTCGCCCACGGCGCCGAGGGCGTCGCCCTGGGCCTCCTCCAGGCTGTCGAACTGCTCGTCGACGGTCCGGCGGGTCTCCTCGATGGCGTCCTCGCCGCCGGGCACGGTGGCCTCGACGGCGTCGAGGTAGGCGTGGATGCCCCGGCGGGCGATGTCGACGCCCTGCTGGCTGGCGTCCTCGCCGGTCTCGAAGCCGTCGATGACGGCGTCGTTGACGCGCTGCTGGAGCTCGACGCTCTGCTCGATGGCGTCGGCGCTCTGTTCGACGGCTGTGCGCTGGAGTTCGAATGCGGTCTGGATCGGTGTGGTGTTGTCACTCATTCTGAATCACTTCTGTCTCGTTTGACCGGGATGACGACGGTCTGGACGATGTCTCCCTCCTCGATGTCGAGCGCCTCGCGCTCGGCGTCGGGGATGGAGATGCGACCGCCGGACTGGACGCGCGTCTTGAACGTCGCCATCCGGCTCATGGCCCCGAGCCGCCCGGAGAGCGACTCGCCGGAGCTGGGGTCCAGCATCTGCTGGACCACCTCCTGCTGCTGGCGGGTCATCTCTCCGGCGCGTTCGAGCGGTGCGAACGGGTTTATCGGCCACGAGGGCCCGTCGTCATCGTCGGTCATCCCGTACCGACACGGACGCCACCTGCACACTTAATTCTTGCGCTGAATGGTAGTGAGTGGTAATGATTGGTATCGAACGGACGACAGCAGTGGTGGCGGGACGCGCCCGACCCGTGGGCCGGGGTACCATCCCGCGCGTATGACGGCATCCTTTTGTAGCCCCGTGGCCAAGCCGCGCCAGTACCGATGGGGGCCCCGTACTCGTCGTGGTTCGACGCCTGGTCGACGACCTCGGCGCGGTTCGTCGAGCGGATGACCGCCGCCAACCGGGCGGCGTGGCGTGCCTACACGTCGCCCAACGGGGCGGCCGCGACCGGGGACGCCGGCACCGACGCCGAGGCACGGATCGGGGCCGACGCCGACCTGGCCGAGTGGACGGTCGAGAGCTCCGTCGCCGCTCCCCACGACCTGGCCGTCGGCGACGTCGTCCGGTTCACCAAGTCGGTGACCGAGGCCGACGTCGACCGGTTCGCCGCCGCCTCGGGCGACACGAACCCCCTGCACCTCGACGAGGACTTCGCCGAGGCGACCCGCTTCGACGGCCGCATCGTCCACGGCACGCTCGTCTCGGGGCTCATCTCCGCCGCGCTGGCGCGGCTGCCGGGCAACGTCGTCTACCTGTCCCAGGAGGTCGAGTTCCGGTCGCCCGTGCGGGTCGGCGAGGCGGTCACCGCCGTCGTCGAGGTGGTCGAGGACCTCGGCGAGGACCGCTACCGGCTCCGGACCACCGTCGAGACGCCCGAGACGGTGGCCATCGAGGGCGAGGCGGTCGTCCTCGTCGGCGAGGCGCCCGCGACCGACTGATTGTACTACTTTACTCGTACTCGCCCGCCTCCTCGCGGCGCACGCGCTCGCGGACCACCGACGGCGTGCGACACCGCCCGTCGGCGCCGGTGACCTGGGGCACCGTGCAGTTGTTGCACGACCGGCAGAGCGCCCGTGGTGCCGTCCCGCCGCTCTCCGGTCCGTCGTCGGCCAGCAGCCGCGCACCCAGGCGCGGTTCGGCGTAGAACGGCCGGGCCATCCCCACGAGGTCAGCGGCGTCGCCCAGCAGCGCCTCGCAGTGGACCCGCTCGCGGAGCCCGCCCTCGCACAGCACCGGGACGTCGACCCGCCGGCGGACGGCCCGGCAGAGGTCGGCGTTCCAGCCCGGCTCGCGGTCGAACCGGCGGGCCTGCAGCCGGTTGAGCAG
>CAYWNQ010000198.1:0-3754 GCA_964459695.1 uncultured Halobacteriales archaeon
GCACCATCTCGGCGTTGCCCTGCTGCTCCCACGCCTTGAGCGCGCCCCACTCGGGGGGGTAGTCCTTCCGGTGGTCGAGCACGTCGAAGAAGCCCTCGGCATCGAGCTTCTCCCGGGTGGAGAGGTCGTCCCAGGCCTGGGCGGCCTCGACGCCGGCGTCGAGCGCGTCGGTCGCCTCGACGAGCGTCCCGATGGCCGCGGCGTCGTCGTCGGGGTCGAGGCCGGCCGCCTCGACGGCGTCGGCGGCCCGCCGGAGCGCGTCGGCGAGGCCGGCGGGCGTCTCGGCGGACGTCGAGACGTCGGCGTCGACCGCCGACGAGACCGCCGAGACGAACGTCCCGACCGGCTCGATGAGGTCGCCCTCCCCCTCGTCCGTCCACCGCGTAGTCTCGACCGTCTCGGCGGTGGCGCCGACCGCGTCGACGACGTCGCTGGCATAGGGCCCCCGGGATTCGTTCACGGTGGCCCGGGCGTCGGCGACCCGATCCTCGAGTTCGGCCCGGGGGTCGTCCGCCTCCTCGTCCTCGGGGTCGGGGAGGTCGGCGGTCTCGATGGCGGCCTCGATGTCGTCGATCGCCGCGTCAACGGCGTCAAGGTCGGCCTCGGTCTCGGCGGCTTCGACCGCCGCGTCGACGGCATCGAGGGCCTCGTCGAAGCCCTCGGGGTCGATCGATTCGGCGTCGAGCGGATCGGTGACCGCCGCGAGCGCGTCGTCGAACGAGAGCGCCTCCAGTTCGGCGTCGCCCGACTCGGCCGCCCCGTCCTCGGCGTCCGGCTCCGCGTCCGCCGGCTCGTCGTCCCCTTCGCTCATACCTACCGACTGGGCCCGTTCGGCCTATGAGCGTTTCGACACGGGCGGGCGGCGACGCCCTACGCCCGGGCCCCCGACTCCTCCCAGGCCCGCCAGTAGAACCGCGGGCCGAGCACCAGGTAGGCGAGGGCGAGCGTCAGCAGCGCGTAGGGGAAGCCCCGGCCGAACGCGTCGGGGAAGCCCACGGCCAGGCCGTGGACGGCCCCCATGATGAACGCGTCCCGGGCCAGCAGGTCCGGGTAGCGGATGTCGGCGATCATGAGATACGACAGCACGAGCCCGCCGACGAGCAGCACCCGGGGCGTGCCGTGGCCCGCCAGGACCGTCGAGCCGAGCAGCGTCGCCGAGAGCGTGCTCGGCACCCCGAGCGTGTGCTCGATGTCGGTCTGGTCGGCCGTGTAGAAGGCGAGTCGGACGAGGACGACGGCGACGAACAGGGCGGGCACGGCAATCGCCAGGACGACGGGACCGGTGAGCTCGGTCCCGGTCAGCCCCCACGTCCGGCGCACCGAGACGAACACGAGCAGCGCCGGCGCGACGCCGAACGCCGCGACGTCGGCCAGCGAGTCGAGGTAGCTTCCGACGTCCGAGCCCCCGGTCCGCCGGGCCACCACGCCGTCCAGGCCGTCCCCCATGGCGGCGAGGAGCACGAGCCGGGCGGCGAGCGCGGTGTCGCCCATCGCCGCCGCAGCGGCCGCCGCGAACCCCACCACGCCGTTCGCAATGGTGATGGCGTCCGCCGGCCCGAGCCGCTGGACGAACCGGGGGCGCATGCCGCCAGCGTCGCGCAGTGTCACCTTATCGCTTGTGTTGCCCGGGCGGGCCCAGGCCACCGATGGCGGCGCCGACCGGCCGAACCGAGAGCCCTATGCCGGCGCTGGCCGAACGCCGGCCATGGACCGCCGGTCGTTCCTCGCCACGCTCGCCGCGGGGGCGAGCGCCGGGCTCGCCGGCTGTGGTCTCGGCGGCGGGAGCAGCCCGGGGCCGGGCTACGACGTCGGGATGCAAGCCAGCGCGTTCACCCCGCGCGAGGTCACCGTCGCGGTCGGCGAGACGGTCGTCTGGCGGAACACGAACTCCCGGGCCCACACGGTGACGGCCTACGAGGACCCGCTCCCCGCCGGGGCGGCCTACTTCGCCTCCGGCGGGTTCGCGGCCGAACAGGCCGCGCGGGACGGCTTCTACGAGCGCTTCGACGGCGCCATCGCGTCCGACGACACCTACGAGCACACCTTCGAGCGGGCGGGCGAGTACCCCTACTTCTGTATCCCCCACGAGCGCGGCGGGATGGTCGGGACGGTCGTCGTGGACGGCTGACGGGTGCGCGCCGACCGGCGACCCGGCCCTACTCCTCGGTCTCGTCGTCCGGCTCGACCGCCGAGGTCTCCTCCTCCTCGTAGACCTCCTCGGGGTGGGCGTCGAGGACGGCCTTCTGGACCTCGACCCGCCGGAGCGGGTAGATGGTCTTGGCCTCGCTGTACATCGCCGAGGAGAGCCGGCCGCGGACGATGCTGTCCGTGAACTCGCGGTACGTGTGGTCGGCGGCCGCGCGCTCGACCACCTCGGTCATGGCCTCGCGGATGGCGCGCTGCTGGCTGTGGTCGGCCTGCTTCGTCGTGAACGCCACGGGCTGGACCCGCAGCCGGTAGTCGTCCGTCGTGCGGACGGTGAGCACCGCGGCGATCTTCGAGGAGCCCCGGCGGACGAGGCTGCGCAGGTAGTCGCTGGCGAGCTCGTGCTTGACGAACTCGGTGTACGCCGCGTCCGAGCCAACGTCATTCACCTTGAAGGTGAGTTTGACGTTGTTCTCGTTGGCGTTCCCCGTGAGGTCGCCGAGGGTGGTCTCGATGGTGCGGCCGAGCACCTGGTCCGGTTCGTCGGCGGGCGTCTCGCCGATGGCCTGCCGGTCGAACTGCTCCGGGGCCATCAGGGTGTACCACTGCTTCTGCTGTCGTTGTCGTGAGACGGATCGTTCGCTCATGGTTGGTGGGTAGGGGAGTCGGTGTGGTGGTCGGCGTGGGCGCCGGTCGCCCGGGCGACCGCGAGGTTGACGAGGTAGTCGTCCAGGGTCGCCCGCAGGCCACCCGTGGTGTCGCGCCCGATGGTCGTGACGACGGCGCCGTCCTCGACACGCGTCGAGAGCTCGGGCGTGTGGTCGGGCCGCACCGCCGCCGCGACGCGGTCGGCTGCGGGCAGCGGCGTCCGGATGACGGCGCGCCTCATCGGGCCTCCCGGAACGCCTCGATGAAGCGTTCCGTGCGGTCGGGATCGAACGTCGCCCGACCGCTGGTGCCGCGGGCGAGCGACGAGCCGCCGGCGGCTTCCGCGGCCGTCGCCAGCGGCGCACCGACGGGGTCGTCGAGGCTCGCCGCGGCCGCCTCGCCATCGCCGACGGCGAGGACGGTGGGTTCGGGCGACCGGAAGTCCCGGAGGAGGCGGGCGACGGCCGCCAGGGGGCCCTCGGTGCGGGCGACGACGACACCGCTGTAGCGGGCCGGGGTCGCCTCGCGAACGGCCCCGTGGGCCGCGAGGGCGCGCTCGCGCCAGCCGTCGAGGGCCGCCTCGCGGTTCTGGTCGCCGACGGCCAGCGCCACCGCCAGGCCGGGGGCCCGCTCGGCCAGCGCGTCGAGCACGTCGGCGAACCCGGCGAGCGTGGCGAACGGCCCGTCGGTCCGGTAGGGGCGAAGCGCCCGCTCGACGGCGATGGCCCCACGGTCGGTGGCGTCCGGGGAGGCGCCGGCGGCCAGCGCGAGGAGCGAGGCGACCCGCCGGGCCTCGGTCGCGTCTCCGGCCGCCAGGTCGGCCCCCTCGAGGCCGGCGTCCGCCAGTGCCGCCCGGGCCGCCTCGGGGTCGCCCGAGAACGCCGCATGGACCAACCCCGTGTGCGCCAGCGCATCGACGAGGTCGGTCGTCGGGGCGGCGATGCCCGGTCCGCGTTCGAGG
>CAYWNQ010000199.1:0-3749 GCA_964459695.1 uncultured Halobacteriales archaeon
TACGTGCTCGACAACGAGGACGGCTTCGTCGACGAGTTCCGCCGGCGGCTGCGGGACTTCGGGGGCCGGCCGACCCCGCTGCAGCACGCGGAGGGGCTGAGCGACCGGTACGGGACCGACGTCTACCTCAAGCGCGAGGACCTGCTCCACGGCGGCGCCCACAAGCTCAACAACGCGCTGGGCCAGGTGCTGCTGGCGACCTACATGGGCAAGGAGCGCGTCATCGCCGAGACCGGCGCCGGCCAGCACGGCACGGCGACCGCGATGGCGGCGGCCCACCTCGGCGTGCCCTGCGAGGTCTACATGGGCGAGACCGACATCCGGCGCCAGCGCCCCAACGTCTACCGGATGCGGCTCGACGGCGCCGAGGTGACGCCGGTCACCGTCGGCCGGGGCACGCTGAAGGAGGCCATCAGCGAGACGATGCGCGACTGGGCGGCGACCGTCGAGGACACCCACTACGTCATCGGCAGCGTCGTCGGGCCCCACCCGTTCCCGTCGATGGTGCGGGAGTTCCAGTCGGTCATCTCCGAGGAGGCCCGCCGGCAGTTCCGCGACCGGACCGGCGGGCTCCCCGACTCTGTCGTGGCCTGCGCCGGCGGCGGCTCGAACACCATGGGGGCGTTCGCGGAGTTCCTCGGCGACGACGGCGTCGACCTGATCGCCGTCGAGGCCGGCGGCGCCAGCCTCGACGTCGACGAGGAGCGCGGCGTCGCGCCCAACTCAGCGACGCTGTCGACCGGCGACGAGGGCGTGCTCCACGGCGCGCGCACCAAGGTGCTCCAGGACCGCCACGGCCAGGTGCTCGAGTCCCACAGCGTCTCGGCGGGGCTGGACTACGCCGGCGCCGGCCCGGAGCTCGCCCACCTCGTCGACCAGGGCCGGGTCCGGGCCGCCACCGTCGACGACGACGCCGCACTCGAGGCGTTCCACCGGCTCTCCCGGCTGGAGGGCATCATCCCCGCGCTGGAGACCGCCCACGCCTTCGGGTTCCTGGAGGCCGAGCCCGACGCCGTCGGCGACGCGACCGTGGTGACCGTCTCGGGCCGGGGCGACAAGGACCTCGAGACGGTGCTCGAGGAGAGCGAGGCCCGGGAGCTGTCGGCCTCGCCGTCGATGGAGGTGCTCGAGCAGTGAGCCTCGCGGCGGCGTTCGAGGACGACGCGGCCTTCATCCCCTACCTCGCCGCCGGCGACCCCGACGTCGCCGCCTCGAAGCGCTACGTGGAGGCCCTCGCGGCGGGCGGCGCCGACGTCGTCGAGCTTGGTCTGCCGTTCTCCGAGCCCATCGCGGAGGGCCCCACCATCCAGCGCGCCATCGTCCGGGCGCTGGAGGCCGGCATGACGCCCGAGCGGTTCCTCGAGTTCGCCCGCGACCTCGACGTCGACGTGCCGCTGGTGTGCATGACCTACTACAACCTCGTCTACCGCTACGGGGCCGACGGCGACGGGGCGGGCGACCCCGAGCCGTTCGTCGCGGCGGCCGCCGGGGCGGGCATCGAGGGGCTGGTCGTCCCGGACCTGCCGGTCGACGAGAGCGGGCCGCTCCGGGCCGCCTGCGACGAGCACGGCCTCGACCTGGTGTTCATCGTCGCCCCGACGACCACCGACGACCGGCTGGCGCGCATCCGCGAGCAGGTGTCGGGCTACGTCTACGTCCAGGCGCGGCTGGGCACCACCGGCGCCCGCGCCGACGTGAGCGACCGGACGGCGGCGTCGCTGGAGCGGGTCGGCGACTGGGAGCTGCCGGCGGCGGTCGGCTTCGGCATCGCCGAGCGCGAGCACGCCCGGGCGGTCGTCGCGGCGGGCGCCGACGGCATCATCGTCGGCTCGGCGCTGGTCGACGTCGTCGCCGAGGGCGTCGAGACCGACCGGCCCGTCGCCGAGACCGCCGACCGGCTGGAGGCCAGGGCACGCGAACTCGCCGAGGGCGCCTCGGAGGGCTACGCGCAACGCCCGCCGAGACCGGAACGGACTTGAACCTCATCTGCGAACGCCTAGCACGATGACCGGCGTTTCCGCGCGACTCGACCGCATCGGGACGGACGGGCGGTTCGTCACCGTCCCGATGGACCACGGCATCACGCTCGGCGCCGTCCGGGGACTCGTCGACATCGAGGCCACCGTCGACGCGGTAACACGGGGCGGCGCCGACGCCGTCCTGACCCAGAAGGGCCTCGCCGAGCGCGTCCACCCGAACAAGAACGGCGCCGGCTACGTCGTCCACCTCAACGGCTCGACCGCCATCGGGCCCGACGAGAACGACAAGCGCCGGACGTGCTCGGTCCGGGCGGCGGTCCGTGCCGGCGCCGACGCCGTCTCCTTCCACGTCAACGTCGGCTCGGAGTACGAGCGCGAGCAGCTGTCCGAGCTCGCCGCGGTGACCGAGGAGGCCGCCGACCTGGGCCTCCCGGTGCTCGCGATGACCTACGCCCGGGGCCCGGACGTCGACGAGACGGACCCCGAGGCGCTCGGCCACGCCGTCCGGCTGGGCGAGGAGCTCGGCGCCGACCTCATGAAGACGGGCTACAGCGGCTCGGCGGACTCCTTCGAGCGGGTCGTCGAGTCGACCGCCAGACCCGTCATCATCGCCGGCGGCGAGCCCGACG
Source organism: uncultured Halobacteriales archaeon (assembly GCA_964459695.1). GTDB lineage: Archaea > Halobacteriota > Halobacteria > Halobacteriales > Haloarculaceae > CAYWNQ01. The sequence goes on from CAYWNQ010000199.1 coordinate 2,609, forward strand.
GCGACCGCGAGACCCTCAAGGCCGTCCGCGGCGCCATGGACGCCGGCGCCGCCGGCGTCTCGATGGGCCGGACCGTCTTCCAGCACGACGACCCGGAGGCCATCACCCGCGCCGTCGCCGCCGTGGTCCACGACGACGACGGCCCGGAGGCGGCGCTGCGGGCTGCCGGCCTGCCCGTCGAGGCCTGACCCGCCCGCCAGCGGGCGGTTCGCCGGCCCTCGGCCGGCGGCCCCAGCACGGTGGATTTATACCCGGCGCGGAACTCCTGGCCAACACGGACATCATGGTCGACCTGGCGAACGTCGCGAGCACGGTGCTGATGGGGCTGCTGCTGATCGGCGTGGTCGTCGCCGTCATCAGGGGACGCGACTGGTACGACTACTCGCCGACCCCCGGCGACGGCGACCTCGGCGAGGCCCTGCTCGCGCTCGCCCGACGACCCGTGACGTGGATGGTCACCTTCTTCGTCCTCGTCGCCGGCTTCGGCGCGGCCACCGTGCTCCTGGTGACCGACGCGTCGCTGCCGGGCGGGTCGGGCCTCATCTGGGCCGGGTTCGGCGTCGTGCTGGGCGGGTTCGCGTTCCTGGGGGCCTACAGCGCTGCGCGGACCCGCGGGCGCCCCAACGCCCAGGCCGTCGCCGAGGGCGCTTTCCTCGTCGGGCTGCTCCTGGTCGCGGTCATCGCCGCGCGGCTGGTGACCTGAGCGTCGAGCGGGCAGGTCGTACGGCGGGGAACGACAGGTCGCCCACCGGACGGCGACGCAGGTCCCGACCGTCGAAAGCGGAGACGAACCGGACCCGGGGCCGCGCTACAGGATGGAGTACGACGCGGCGGTGGTCAGCGCCAGCACGGCCAGCAGGCCGGTCAGCACCAGCAACGTGAGCGACCGGGGCTCCCACCGGAGGTGCTGGTAGTAGCCGGCGACGACCACGGCCTTCGCGAACGACAGCACCATGATGACGCCGAAGGCGTACCAGTAGGCCTGGTCGAGGAAGCCCACGTACTCGATGGCGGCCTGGGCCGTCGCCAGGACGAACAGTCCGGCGAATATCGCGGTGTAGAGTCGTGTTCGTGCCATCGTCTTAGAGGATGTAGAACAGCGGGAACAGGAACAGCCACACGATGTCGACGAAGTGCCAGT
>CAYWNQ010000200.1:0-3695 GCA_964459695.1 uncultured Halobacteriales archaeon
CCCGGAGCACCGCCGCGCGCTCGGGATCGTCGCGCGGACGGTGGCCGCTCGCATCCCCGTCGCTCATCGGTCGGCGGTCCGGCGGCGGTGAATGATGCCCTGCATGTCCGCCGTGGTGGTCGCGAACTCCCGGAAGGCCTCGCCGGTGTCGCCATCCGACAGGACGATGGGCTCGCCGTCGTCGCCGCCCTCGCGGACGGCGGGGTCCAGCGGGAGCTGGCCCAGCAGCGGGAGGTCGTTGGCCTCCGCGAACCGCGACCCGCCGCCCTCGCCGAAGATGGCGTGCTCGCCGCCGCAGTCCGGGCAGACGAACGTCGTCATGTTCTCGACGATGCCCAGCACCGGCGTCTCGTGCTTGCCGAACATCCGCAGGCCCTTCCGGGCGTCGTCGACGGCGACCTCCTGGGGCGTCGTGACGACGACCGCCCCCGAGACCGGCACCGACTGGAGCAGCGTGAGCTGGGTGTCGCCGGTCCCCGGCGGGAGGTCGACGACCATGTAGTCGAGGTGGCCCCACTCGACGTCCTCCCAGAGCTGGGTGAGCACCTTGTGGACCATCGGACCGCGCCAGATGACGGGGTCGTCCTCGCCGAGCATGAAGTCCATGCTCATCAGCTGCATGCCGAACTTCGTGGGCGGCACGATGGTCTCGTCGGCGGTGGCCTGGGGGTGCACGTCGGCGTCGACCATCCGCGGGACGTTGGGGCCGTAGACGTCGGCGTCGAACAGGCCGACGCGGGCGCCCATGTCGGCCAGTCCGGCGGCGAGGTTGACCGCGACGGTGGACTTGCCGACCCCGCCCTTCCCCGAGGCGACGGCGACGACGTTCTTGACGCCCGGCAGCACCGACTCCTCGGGGTCCACCCCGCGGTCCACGTCGGCCGAGAGCTCGACGTCCTCGACGCCTTCGTCGGCGAGGACCTGGCGGACCTCCTCGGCGATGGCGGTCTCGCGGGGCGAGTACGGCGCGCCCAGCGCCAGCGACACGTGCCACCCCGACCCGGTCTCCTCCACGGCGTTCACCAGCCCCAGCGAGACGATGTCGCCGTCGAGGTCGGGGTCCTCGACGGCCCGGAGCGCCTCGCGGATCCCGTCGGCGTCCATGCGCCGGCGTCGGCGACCGCCGCCGATAAGGGTTGTGAACGCCGGCTCGTGACTAAAATGTTTTTTAGCGAACATCTATCCCGTCGGCGGCCCTCCCGTGGGTCGTGACGGAACCAGACACCTTCGAGACGGGAACGACGACCGTCGGCGTGGTCGCCGACGACGCAGACGAGCTGGGGGTCGTGGTGGCCGCCGACCGGCGGGCGAGCCTCGGCGGCCGGTTCGTGGCGAACCGCGACGCGGTGAAGGTCGAACAGGTCCACCCGACGGCGGCGGTCACCATCGCGGGCTCCGTGGGGGCCGGCCAGGCGTTCGTGCGCGGGCTCCGCGCCCGGGCCGACCTCTACGAGACGCGGCGTGACCGGCCGATGAGCGTCGAGGCGCTGGCCACCGCCGCGGGTGGCCTGGTCCGCGGTCGTCGACTGCAGCCGCTGCTGGCGGGCGTCGACGACGACGGCGCACGCCTGTTCTCCATCGACACGTCCGGCGGCGTCATGGAGGCGCCGGTGGCCGCCACTGGCTCGGGGATGCAGCTTGCCCACGGGGTGCTCGAGCGCCGGGCGCCGGCGGACCTCGACGACGCCGCCGACGCCGCGCGGGCCGCGGTTGCCGCCGCCAGCGAGCGCGACGTCGCCAGCGGCGACGGGATCCGGCTGGCGCGGATCACTGCCGAGGGCGTCACGGTCGACGACGACCCATCCGCCGACGGGTCCGGGGGCGAGACCGCCGGAGGTGAGGCCTGACGATGCAGGGCGGAGACCAGCGTGCCTACGACCGAGGGAGCACCATCTTCTCGCCCGACGGTCGGCTCTACCAGGTCGAGTACGCGCGAGAGGCCGTCCAGCGGGGCCTCCCCGCGGTCGGCGTCCGCGCCGCGGACGGGGTCGCGCTCGTCGCCGCCGGCGACGTCCGGTCGCCGCTCCAGGTCCCCGAGAGCGTCGAGAAGCTCCACCGCGTCGACGACCACCTGGCCGTCGCCTCGGCCGGCCACGTCGCCGACGCCAGGTCGCTGGTGGACCGGGCACGCCGCGAGGCCCAGGTCGAACGGGTCCGGTTCGGCGAGCCGGTCGGCGTCGAGACGCTGACGAAGTCCCTCACCGACCACCTCCAGGAGTTCACCCAGACCGGTGGCGCGAGACCCTACGGCACCGCCCTGCTGGTCGCCGGCGTCCACGGCGGCGAGCCGCGACTGTTCGAGACCGACCCCTCGGGGACGCCGTCGGAGTGGCGGGCGACCGCCATCGGCGACGCCCAGGCCGACATCCGCCGGTCACTCGAGGACGCCTACGACCCCGGGATGGGCACCGACGCGGCGCTGGACCTGGCGTTCGACGTGCTCGGCGACACCGGAGAGTTCGATCCCGGCGCGACGACGGCGGGCCGGATGACCGTCGACGAGGGACGGTTCGAACAGCTGTCGCCCGACGCCGTCGCCGACCGGATGGACTGACCGGCCTCAGCTGGCCGCCTGCGGGGAACCCTCGTCGTGCAACGGCTCGGTGTGGATGACGTCCACGTCGTCGTCGAGGTACAGGGCCACGCCGTGACCGCCGACGCGGGTGGTGACGCGGACGACCGGCGGCTCCGAGGAGACGACCCGCTCGCTCCACTCGCCCCGGACGTTCCAGACCGGGCGGTCGCGGAGGTCCTGGCCCCGACGGTGGTGGAGCGAGACCACCGACGGGTGGTCCAGGACGGTCAACGTCGGCGAGCAACTGGCCGCGTGACCGCAGGTCTCGCAGGCGAAGCTGGCCTGCACGGAATCGTCAGCTCCGGCGAGGACGAGACTGCGGTCGACCGGGCCGCCACACTCGGGACAGGTCCCGGCGGCGAACAGCGAGACGCGATGGCGGTGGTGGGCGTCGAACGCGGCCGGTCGGTCCCTCGGGTCCTGGTCACCCAGGCCGGCAGGCACGGCCGGTAGCGAGCAGACGGGCTCCTCGCACGACCGGCAGCTGACCGACGCCCCGTCGTCCGTCCGTTCGAGCCCCAGTGCGGGCTCGCCGCAGAAGGGACACGGGCCGTCGACGTCGACCGGCTCGAACGGCCCGGAACCGGCGAAGGTTCCACCTGCCAGGTGGCGGGCGACTGCCCGCCCGGCCGGGGTGAGCTCGTAGCCGTCGTCGGTCTCCCGGACGTACTGATCCGTAAGCTGCCGGAGGTGGTAGGCGAACCCCGCGGAGGTGTCCGCGTCGGTCGCGTCGTGCAGCGCCGAGAACGAGAGCGCCCCGTCGCGGTCGAACAGGGTGCGAACGACCGACGTGCGGAGCTCGTTGCCCAAGGCGCCGAACGCCTCCGCAGGGGTCGGTTCGTCGCTCACGACGGCCGGGTTCGGGGCAGGCGAATTTAAGCGACTCGCATCCGGCGAGGTCGTTCGGTGGGGGCGCTTGTGACCAGGGGTCGTCGTAACCAGTACCGGCGACCTGGTCGCCCTGCGGAACCGAATCCGGTTACGTCCGCCCGGCGAGCGACCCCGGACTTATCCCGACCGCACGGTTCGGTGAGGGCATGCTGGTCGACCAGTTCGGACGCGAGGTGACGGGCGTCCGGATCTCCCTCACCGACCGGTGTAACTTCGACTGCGTCTACTG
>CAYWNQ010000201.1:0-3688 GCA_964459695.1 uncultured Halobacteriales archaeon
AACACGGCGCGGCGCATCTCACACACCTACGTCGTGCTCCGGCACCTCGGCTACGGGGACCTCGCGTTCTACGAGGGGTCGCTGACCGAGTGGGAGGCGGCGGGCCGGCCCCTGGAGACCTGAGGGCCGACCGTCACTCCGACAGCAGGTCCACCGTCTCGGCGACCAGCGCGACCACGAGCGGGCCCGCGATGAAGCCCACGACGCCGATGGAGAGCACGCCGCCGGTGAACCCGATGAAGTAGATGCTCCCCGGCATGTCCGCCGTCCGCTCGGCGAGCTTCGGCCGGACGGTGGCGTCCGGGAGGAAACCGACCACGACGAGCCCGATGGCGATCACCAGGACGCCCCGCGTCGCCGGGCCGAACGCGAGGTCGATGGCGCCCATCCCGATCACCAGCACCGACGGCCCCACCACGGGGATGAACTGGAGGACGGCGGCCACCACGGCGTAGGCGAACGCCCCCTCGTAGCCGAGCAGGAGGAACACCACCAGCGCGGCGACGAAGGTGGCGAACGCCGTCGCGGCCTGGAGCACGTAGATGGCGTACAGGGTGTCGCGGGTGCGGCGGTGCAGCGCCATCACCACGTCGTGGTACGCGGGCGGGACCAGCGACAGCAGCGCCGCCCGCGGGGCCGTCGGGCGCAACAGCAGCGCGTACAGCACGAACACGAACAGCGCGAGCTTCAGCGCCAGGACGGGCGCCGCGCTGGCCACGGAGATGGCGGCGTCGGTCAGGTACGCCCTGGCGGGGTCGGTGAGGCTGGCGACCTCGAGCGTGTAGGTGAACTCGCCGATCTCGACGACGAGGGTCTCCGGGACGCGCCCGAGCAGGTCGAACAGGTCGGCCCGGCGGCGGTAGAGGACGACGACCAGCGGCGTTGCGACGGCCAGCACGGTCAGGAACGCCAGCAGCGTGCTCAGCGCCGCCGCGACGCGCGGGGTCGCCCCCCGGCGCGACAGCCGCCGGCGTACGGGCAGCAGGACGTACGCCACGGTGATGGCGAGGAAGACGGTCCCGACGACCGCCCGGAGCAGCGCCGTCGCGACGAGCACCATCGCCGCGAACAGGGCCGCGAGCACGTACCGGCGCTGTCTGAGGGTGACCACGCGGCGCCAGTCGCCGGCCGCCCACAAAACGCTGCCGCCGGACCGGTCCCGGCGTCACCGGCGCGACGCGAACCGCTCGAGACCGACCGACAGCATGTCGGGCGAGACGGGCTGGAACTCCGCGCGGTCGGGCCCCAGCAGCGGCCGGACGCTGTCCCAGTCCTCGCGGGCGTAGCGCTCGTCGAGCAGGACCCGCACCCCGACCTCCTCGGGGCCGCGGATGACCCGGCCCACCGCCTGGCGGGCCTTCCGGACCGCCGGCACGGCCAGCGCGTCCCGGAACCCGTCGCCGAACCGGCGGTCGTAGGCCGTCCGCACCGCCTTCGTCCGGGGCGAGGCGGTGTTGATGATGGGCACGCCACAGACCACCGCCGCCCGGAGCCGGTCGCCGCGGTAGTCGACGCCCTCGGTGAGGGTCCCGCGGAGCGACGTCACCAGCACCTTCGGCGGCCCCGCGAAGAACGACCGCTTGACGCCCTCGGTCACCTCGTCGGCGGTGGACTCGTCGAGCAGCACGGGCTTGTCGAGCGCGTCGAGAGCGCCCGCCATCCACTCGGCCTCGGCGTAGTTTGGCATCCCGACGAGCACGTTCCCCTCGAGGCCGGCGACCTGTGCCACCGCGTCGACGTACCGCCGGCGGACCTCGCTGTCCTCGCCGGGGGTGCCGCGGTTGGCGTAGGTGAACTTCGGGGCCGCGACGGCGAAGCTCTCGCGGTGCTCCTCGGGGAAGGTCAGGCCGTAGGTCCGGCTCGCGACCGGGCGGCCGTCGTCGGCGAGGTGGTCCAGCCCGGTGACATCCCGGAACACGTCCATCGGCGCGAGCGTCGCCGACATCAGGACCCCGCCGCCGAACTCCGCCAGCCGCTCGCCGATGGCGTCGCCGGGCATGCAGTTGTGCATCGACAGGCGGGCGTTGTAGCACCGCCGCCAGGAGTCGTCGGGGGCCGTGTCGTCCCAGGTGCGCTCCAGCTCGATCTCCCGGAAGTAGTCGGCGTGGCCGGCTGCGTGCCAGGCGCCCAGCGTGCGCCCCACTCCCGGTGCCGCCCGCCGCTTGTCCTCGCCCTCCAGGTCGTCCAGCGCGCGCCCGACGACCGCGCCGACGGTCTCGGCGCGGGCCCAGACCCGCTCGTCGAAGCCGGCCTCCCTGGCCCACCGGCTGATCTCGTCGGTCCCGGGCTCCTCGGGGTCCCGCAGCGGGAGTTCGGCGTCCTCGAGGGCGGTCATGTCGGCGCGCCACCCCGGCTGCTCTGCCTCGAGGTGGGCGGTCACCCGGCGGTCCAGCTCCGAGCGGAGCTCCCCGAGGAACGTCCGGAGGTCCTCCAGCTCCGACACCGACACGCCCGACTCCGACAGCGTCTCCCGCACGAGCGCCGCGTCCTCGCTCGGCTCGGACTCGCCCTCGGCCATCCGGACGGGCTGGACGACCCGCGTCAGCTCCCGCTCGGCGTCGGCCAGCGACGCGTCGGCGACGCCGTCGCTCACCAGGTCCCGGACTCGGGGCTCGAGCATGTGGGCCTCGTCGCAGACCACGAACGTGGTCTCGTCGAGCAGCCCGCCGGTGAACGACTGCACCGTCGTCGGGTCGAACGCGTGGTAGTAGTTGCCGACGACGACCTCCGCCCGGCCCAGCAGTGCCCCCATCATCGAGTGGGGGCAGGTGCCGTGCTCGACCGACAGCGCGACGAGGTCCTCGGGGGCGAGCAGTCCCCGCTCGGTGAGGTCGAACGGGACCGCCTCGCCCGGGTCGCCGTCCTCCGGCAGGTCGGCGAGGTACCGGGCGTAGAACGGGCAGTACTCCACGTCGCCCTCCGCCGTCGTGGGCATGTCGGGCGGGTACGGCGCCGCGGCGCCGGCGGTCTCGAGGTAGTCGGCGCCGCCGCCACCGCCGCTGTCGGCCAGCCCCACCTGCTGGGAGCGCGCCTGGGCGGCCAGCGAGTCGCCGGTCGACTCGTCGGCGGCCTCCCGGGTCCGCTCGCGCAGCGACTCGCAGCGCTCGTAGACGTTGTCGTCGTCGATGCCGCCCGCCGTCTCGCGGTTGTACGGGCAGACGTCGGCCTTGCCGACCAGGGTGACGCCGGATACCGGGCGCCAGTCGTCGGGCAACCCGTCGTTGATGGTCCGGAGGTCCTGCTCGAACTGGCGCAACTGCTGCTTGACGCTGGTGAGCACCAGGACCCGTTCGAACGACGAGTCGGGGTCGCGTACCAGGTGGATGCCCGCCGTCAGCGCCAGCATGGTCTTGCCGGTGCCACAGGCGCCCTCGACCGCGAGGTAGCCGCCCTCGCGCGCGGTGTCGACGGCGGCCTCGATGCCGTCGACCTGGACGTCGTAGGGCTCGTCGTGGCCGAAGACCGCGCGCCAGTCCGGCTCGTCGGACACGCAACTGGGTGGGGAGGCGCCGCCCATCAGGGTGTCGATGGCGCCGGCATCGCTGGAAAACGTTCGGGGGTTTCTGGTGGTGCCGTTCGGTTTCGGATCGTCCCTCCATACCGCCGGAAAGCCCCGGCTGGCGAATCGGCCCAGGTGGGACTGAAAGGGGCCGCCCGCGTCGCGGCGCAGCCGCGACGGAACGCAGAG
>CAYWNQ010000202.1:0-3685 GCA_964459695.1 uncultured Halobacteriales archaeon
TCCCCACCCCGGCGGCGGCGAGGTACTGGATGACGGGCGACCCCAGCCCGCCGGCGCCGACCACCAGCACGCGGGCGTCCAGCAGCGCCTGCTGGCCCGCCGGCCCGACGTCCTCCATGATGACGTGGCGGGAGTAGCGGTCGAGCTGGGTGGGGTCGAGGTCGGCCATGGCCGGCCTACTCTGCCTCGAAGTCAAGCGCCGCCGAGTTGATGCAGAACCGCTTGCCCGTCGGCTCGGGCCCGTCGTCGAACACGTGGCCGAGGTGGCCCTCGCACCGGGCGCAGACGACCTCCGTGCGGACCATGCCGTGGCTGCGGTCCTCGCGGAACGCGACGGCGTCGTCGTTCGCGTCGAAGAACGACGGCCAACCGTGGTCGGCGTCGTACTTGGTCTCCGAGCCGAACAGCTCGGCGCCGCAGCCGGCACACCGGAAGACGCCGTCGTCGTCGACGTCGAGGTAGTCGCCGGTGAACTTCGGCTCGGTGCCGGCCTCCCGGAGGACGCGGTACTCCTCGTCGGTGAGGACCTCGCGCCACTCGGCGTCGTTCTCGGGCAGCTCGGGCTCGGTCTCGGGAGCGTCGCTCATGGCCGATGGTAGTGGCCCCAGGACCATCCCTCTTCTGACGGCGGGGCGACCGGTTCCGTGCCGCCGATCCCGCTCACGGCCGGCCAGCGCTCGCCGGACGACCGGACGTGCGGCCGGTCGGGTGGTCGGACTGCAGCCACACCCGGACCGTGCAGGGGGACGACGCTCCGACCGGCCACCTCACGGCACTGAATCACACCGAACACCTACTTACGGGGTGTGTCTGGGGGGTCGTATGTCCGTCGAGGCCGCCGGCGACCGGGTGGGCGCGATCACCGACCGGCTCCGGCTCGTGCTCCGGGGCCGGCGCGACTCCCGTATCCGGGCGACCTATCGCGTCCTGCTCGCGATGCCGGTGTTCTGGCTCCTCGCCGGGGACGTGATCACGGGGAACCTCCAGGCCACCGTCGACGCCATCCCCGCCGGGGGCGACCCCTTCGCCGGGCTCGCGGGCTCGGTCCTCCACGCGGGGGCCGTGCTCGTGCTGCTGGTCCTGTGGGCCCGCTACCTGGACCGCCGGTCGCTGTCGGAGTACGGGATGACCGCCTCCTGGCGCTGGGTGGGCCAGCTACTGGGCGGCCTGGGCGCCGTCGCGCTGGCGTTCGGGCTGTGGGTCGCGCTGGCGTCGGCAGTGGGGTGGGCCAGCGTCGACGTACCGCTGTCGGCCCCCGGCGGCTCGCTCGCGGCGGGCGTGGCGCTGTTCGCGGTCACGCTGGGGCTGCACGTCTGGGTCCAGCAGCTGGTCTTCTTCCGGGTCATACTCGTCGACGGTGCCGAGGGCCTGCACAGCCGCGGCGTCGATCCACGGCGTGCCGTCCTGGGTGGGGTGCTGGTGGCCGTGCCGATCTTCGTCGCCATGCACCAGGTGACGGGCGGCCTCCGGGTGCTCGACCTGGCCGTGGTCGGGCTAGTGTTCGGGCTCGTGTCGGCCCACACCGGCGAGCTGGCCGTCGGCATCGGAATGCACCTCGGGGTCTTCCTCGCCGACCAGGTCGTGTTCGTGGCGGCTGCCGCGGCGTCCGACTCCCCGACGGTGTTTGCGGTGACGCAGTCGCTGCCGGCACCGGTGGGCGTGTTGGGCTACGGCTTCCCGAAGGTGGTGCTCGCCTACGGCCTCGTCGCCGGGTACCTGGCGTGGCGCCACGGCGGGCTGCCCGTCGACACCGCGCTCGCGCGGTGGCGCGGTCGATGAGGTGACGGCCCCGGGCGAGTCTGCGCCCCGGCCGGGCCACCGGCAGTGCCAGCGGACTCGCCACCGGTGATCGTCACCTGGCGGGCGCCCACAGGGGCTTCGTCGCCTCGATGGCGTCAGCGGTGACCGGATCCGGTCAGTAATCCTCGACCTCGACGACCGTCCCGGCCCACTCGGATGGCAGACGGCTGCTCCGTCCCGGATGTGCCGGCTCTGCGAGCGTGACGGGAGGTCGAGACCGCTCGGGAGAACCAGCTGACCAGTCGTCACCAGGTTCCGGATCGTCGATGTCGGGCGGTTCGGCTCGATCGTCAGGCGCGCTGTCTGCCGGTGGATCAGAGACCGGTTGGACTTTCTCCTCTCGACGCGAATACGGTATATGAGTGAATGCTCGCTCGGGCAACGAGGCGATTTCCGGGCCCTGTTCGATCAACTCGACGGAGTTGCACTTTGGACGGCCTCTGAACCCGGTGAATTCGACTACATCAGTGACGGCTTCGAGGGGATCTGGGGGATCCCTCCCGAGGCCGTCAAAGACGACATCACGCGGTTGATCGACGCCATCCACCCCGAGGACCGCGACCGCGTGCGGGCGAACATCGAGGCATCGGACCAGAGGCTCCGTGACGAATCGTATGCGAACCGCGTCGTCCAACCGGATGGATCGGTTCGCTGGGTACTGACGCGGCAAGCCCTCGTCCGAGACGACGACGGCGACGTCTCCGAGGTCGTCGGCATCTGCACGGACATCACGGAGCAGAAGCGCCGCGAGCAGGAGCTCGAACTGCTGAACCGGCTCGTCCGCCACGACATCCGCAACGACATGACGGTCGTGCTCGGGTGGGCGGAGCTGCTTGAGGACCACGTCGATGCCGAAGGGAGCGCGTACCTGCAGAAAATCCTCGCCAGCGGTGAACACGTCATCGAACTGACCGAGGTGTCACGCGATCACGTGGAGACGATCGTCGCAACCGAGGATCTCACTCTGGAACCGATTCCGATCCGTTCGGTCCTCGAGACCGAACTGTCGCTCCGCGAGGAATCCTTCCCGGAGGCGGAGTTCGTCCTGGAGAGCACGCCACCCGACGTTGCCGTCGCCGCCGATAGCATGCTCAGTTCGGTGTTCCGGAATCTCCTGAACAACGCCGTCCAGCACAACGACGAGGAGACCCCTGTCGTCGAGGTGTCCTGTGAAGCCCGGGACGACGAGGTCGAGGTTCGAATCGCCGACAACGGGCCCGGGTTGCCCGACGACCAGAAAGACGTCGTCTTCGGCCGCGGCGAGCGGGGCCTGGGGAGCCCCGGGGCGGGAATCGGGCTCTATCTCGTCGAGACGTTGGTCACCCAGTACGGCGGCGACGTCTGGGCCGAAGACAACGAGCCCAAGGGGACCGTCTTCGTCGTCGTCCTGCCACGCGCCGACTGACTCGAACGCTGAATCCTCACGATTGCTAACCTATCCCCAGGTTGGGGTATCAATAGAATCACATTCGACTCACTGACGGAGGAGCAAACATACTCGCTCCCGATTGCTCCGTTTATCCCACCTCGCTACCACCACCAACGTTAAACCGTTGGCTGACAAACCAACAGTCGTCGGATGGCCCCGACTGCGGACGACCTGGGCGGCTACGAACGAGCGAAGGTTTACGACGACCGGACTGTCGTCCGAATACTCGTCCGCCGAACCTCGGACCCGGCGTATCCGTCGGGCTGGCGGTACACGTTCCACTACGGGGCGCTCACCGCCGGACCCGAGACGCTCGACGACGGGACGATCCGCCGCTACGACAACGCTCACGAAGAGACAAAAGGGCACGAACTGCACGCCCCACCGGACCCGGAACCGGAGACCATCGAGTTCCCCGGGATCGAGGAACTCTACGAACGGTTCTGGGACGAGATA
>CAYWNQ010000203.1:0-3637 GCA_964459695.1 uncultured Halobacteriales archaeon
TTCGCGAACGAGTACCCGGAGGTCGACTTCGCCGAGTTCGCCGACGACCCGATGATGGGCTTCGACCGCGAGGAGCCCTGGAACGCAGACGGCGCGGTCGACGTCGCCCACTGGACCCAGGTCGTCGAGGAGCTGGTCGCCGAGGACCGCCTCGGCCTGCGGGGCGACGAGCTGGACCACACGGTCACCTACCACGACCCCTGCCACCTCGGGCGGTTCAACGACGAGTACGAGGCGCCACGCGAGCTGGTCCGGGCGACCGGCTGCGAGCTGTACGAGATGCCGCGCAACCGCGCCAACTCCTTCTGCTGTGGCGGCGGCGGGGGCGGCCTCTGGATGGAGTTCGACGAGGAGCCCAAACCCAGCGAGGAGCGCCTCCGGGAGGCCCTGGAGGACACCGACGCCGGCGGCGCCGTCGAGAAGTTCGTCGTCGCGTGCCCGATGTGCATGACGATGTACGAGGACGGCCGCAAGACCGGCGGCTACGAGGACGACATCGAGGTGGTCGACGTCGCCGAACTCCTGGTCGAGGCCGTCGAGGCCCGCGAGGCCGCCGCCGGTGTCCCGGCGGGCGACGCCGGCGGCGAGACCGGCGCCGCGGCGGCGGACGACTGAGCTCCGCCCGGTCAGGCCGACCCGCCGGCGTCCCGGTCGGCGCGTCGCAGCCCGTAGGCGATCCGGTCGACGCGCTCGCCGTCGACGACGTAGTGGTCGCGCTTGCGGCCCTCCCGCTCGAAGCCGACCGACTCCAGCAGCGCCCGCGAGGCCTCGTTGGTCGCCAGCGCCCCGGCCTCGAGCTTCTGGAGCCGGCGCTCGTCGAACGCGTACCCGACGAGCAGCTCGGTCGCCGCGGCGCCGTGGCCCTCGCCCTGGGCCTCGGGGGCGATCCAGGCGCCCAGCGTCGCCCGGCCGGAGGCGGGGACGACGTCGAACATCCCGAGCACGCCGAGGGGCTCGCCGGCGTCGTCGCAGGCGACCAGCCGGAAGGCCTCGTCGCCGTCCTCGATCTCGCGCTCGGCGGCCCCGACGGACTGGGGGTGGGCCCGCGGCAGCCACCGGCGGATCGCGGGCTCGTTGCGCCCGCGGGCGAGGAAGGGGGCGTCCTCGGGCTCGAGCGTCCGGAGGTCGACCGCGTCGCCCCGGAGAAAGACCGGCCCGGGCATCACTCGCCCTGGGGGTAGCGCCGGTCCCACTCGTCAGCGAGGACGGCGTACCGGAGGACGTCGACGTGCCCGCCGTCGACGAACTTCTGGTCGCGCTGGCGGCCCTCCCGGGTCATCCCCAGCGACTCGAACACCGCCTGCGAGCGCTGGTTCGAGGCGATGGCGCGGGCGGAGACCTTGTGCAGCCGGCGCTCGCAGAGCGCGTGGTCCACCATCAGCGCGGTCGCCTCCGTGGCGACGCCCTCGCTCTGGCGGTCGGGCGTCACCCAGCAGGCCAGCTGGCCGTTGCCGTGGACGTCGTCGACGTCGAACAGCACGATGTGGCCGACCGGCTCGGCGTCCTCGCGCGTGCAGACCACCAGCCCCACGCTGTCGTCGCTCTCGGAGTGGCGCTCGTGGGCCTGCTCGGCGGCGTGGCGGTTGCGCGGCTCCGTCGTCGTCAGTCCGTGGCGGATCCGCGGGTCGTTGCCGTGCTCGCGGACGAAGTCGATGTCCTCCTCCTCGACGGTGTGGAGGGCCACCGACTCGCCTCGGAGGAACGCGGGACCTGGCATACCGTCGGCCTGTCTCCCCTCGCCGTTAGCCGTTCCGGTCCTCTGGGAACCCGTGGCACGGTAGGCTCAAGCGTCCCCGGCCACCACGGCTCGCCATGGACGTCGCCCTGGTGACCGTCGGCGACGAGCTCCTCGCCGGCGACACCGAGAACACGAACGCGACGTGGCTCGCCCGCCGGCTTACCGACCGGGGAGCCGACGTCCGGCGGGTCCTCACGGTGCCCGACGACCGGGCCGTCGTCGCGCGGTGGGTCCGGCGGTTCGCGGAGGACTTCGACGCGGTCGTCGTCACCGGCGGCCTGGGCGGGACCCACGACGACGTGACCATGGCGGCGGTCGCCGACGCGGTCGACCGGGAGCTCGAGGCGCCCGACGCGGTGGTCGAGACGATGCGCGAGAAGGCCCGCCGGCTCCGCGAGGACAACCCGGAACTGGCCGACGAGTACGACTTCGACGTCGACCTCGAGCGCGAGGCGGCGGTCCCGGCGGGCGCCGAGCCGCTGGTGACCCCCGTGGGCTTCAACCCGGGCTGCGTCGTCGAGGACGTCTACGTGCTCCCCGGCTTCCCCGAGGAGATGCAGGCCATGTTCGAGGAGGTCGCCGAGGACTTCGGCGGCCGGACCGTCTCGGAGTCCGTCCACACCCCGGCGCCGGAGGGCTCGCTGACCGGGACGCTCGCGGGGGCCCGCGAGCGGTTCGACGTGTCGGTCGGGAGCTACCCGGCCAAGGGCGAGGACCTCGGGCGGGTGAAGGTCACCGGCACCGACCCCGACGAGGTCGCCGCCGCGCTCGCGTGGCTGACCGACCGCATCGAGACCGCCTCAGGGGAGTAGGCCCGCCAGCAGGTCGACCAGGCCCACCTCGAGGGCGTAGATCGCCGCCACCGCGAGCCAGGACTCGAAGGCGAGCGTCCCCAGCGCCGATAGCGCCACGAACTCCCGGAGGTCCATCTCGGCGAGGCCGGCGGGCACCGTGAGCATCCCGCGGGTGAACAGCAGCGCGTTGCTCACCGGCACCGCGGGCCGGCCGTACCGCGCGAACCACCGGTCGAACCGGTCCAGCCGTGACTCGCCGACGCGGAACCAGGGCTTGCGCAGCAGCCACTCGCGCCCGCCGCGCCGGGCAAGCAGGAACAGCGCGGTCTGGCCCGCCGTGGCGCCGACCACGGCCACGACCATCACCAGCGCGACCATCCCCCAGTCGTAGCCCCCCGGGGTCGTGGCCAGCAGGCCGATGGCCGCCGGCACCAGCACCTCGCTGGGCGCGAAGTACAGCAGCATCGCCCCCTCGAGGACGAACACGCCCAGCAGCGCGACCAGGCCGTACTCGTCGATGAGCCGCCGGGCGAACGCCTCGTCGCCCACCACGAACAGCGCGACGCCGGCCAGCGCCAGCACGACGAAGCCGCCGGCGACGACCAGGAGGCCGTAGTCCTCCAGGAACGTGCGGAGGGGCGAGCGCCCGGGGGACTCCGTGGCCATGCTGGGCGAGTCGTCGGCACTCTCGGTGAAGTGTCTTCTGCTCGCTCGTTGGGGGAGAAGACGGCTGGAGCTGGTCGGACCGCCGGCCCGTCTCGGGGCCCTGGACGGGCTGCTCGTGCTTGAACGCATTCGCCGACCGCTCCTCGTGCTTGACCCGATCGTCCCGCCGGAACGCCCCCCGCTTGCTAGCACTAGCTGGCTTCTGAACCGCAACCGCAGACAGCCACTCGTGCTTGAACCGAGGATTCCGCCGGAAAGCCCCCGCCCGCTCGACCGGTTGCGACTCGCTGCGCTCCTCACTCGCTTCGCTCGTTGCGGTGCTTGCGTCGTCTCACCGGATCGACCGGGCGGCCCCTTTCAGTCCCGCCCATGTCGGCTGACCGGCCAGCCGACGGGCCGGGAGCGGCGCTCGGGCCGCGACCCGGGGAAGGGCAGGCCC
>CAYWNQ010000204.1:0-3631 GCA_964459695.1 uncultured Halobacteriales archaeon
GCGCGCAGCGAGCGCGCGGCCCGACCGGAGGGAGGGCCGCGACTTGCGCGAACGGGGAGCGAAGCGACCCGTGAGCGCCGCCCGAGTCCAGCGCCTCGGGGCTTTCCAGGCGGTGGTGGCGATCCAGGTAGAGGATGCTAGCCAGCGCCTCGGGCACCCGCTGCGACGGACGCGTCGGCCGTGGGAGAGACGGAGACGTCGCCTCCGGCGCCGACCGGTCCTTCGATGCATACTAAGGTGGCCTCGCCCCGTCCACGGACGTGAGGCGCGTCGACCGCCGGGGGCTCGCGCTGCTCGCGCTCGTCGGGGTCGTCATCCTGGCGTCGGTAGTGGTCTCGCCGGGAGCGACCCTCGAGCGGTTCCGCGGCGTGCTGTTCTCGCCGTACTTCCCGGCGGTGCTCGTGGCGCTGTGGCTGGTCCGGCCGTTCCTGGGCTGGCCGATGTCGCTGGTCGCGGCGCTGGTCGGCTACCGCTACGGGGTGGTGCTCGGCATCGCCATCGCCTACCCGGGCTCGCTGCTCACGTCGCTGCCGCCGTACCTGCTCGCGGCCCGCGCCGCCGACGGCGACGGCGAGGGCTGGCTCCGGCGGGTCGCCGACGGCGGCGAGCGCTACTTCGACGCCGCCGGCTCGGTCCGCGGGGTCGTCGCCGGCCGGCTGGCGCCCACGCCGGGCGACTCGGTCTCGGGCGCGGCGGGACTCGCCGGCGTGCCGCTGCCGGCGTACCTCCTGGGGACCGCCATCGGCGAGGTGCCCTGGACCGTCGCCGCCGTGGTCGCCGGCGCGTCGCTCGACGAGTTCGCCGCCGGCGCCCTCCCGTCGAACCCGGTGTTCCTCGCGGTCGGTGCCGTCGCCGCAGCGGTGCTGCTCGCCGGGCCGGCGCTCGCGTGGTGGCGGCGGTAGGTCACTCGCCCTGCAGGTCGCCCACGTCCTCGCCGGCGTCGCCCGGCGAGGCCACGTCGGCGGTCTCGACGGCCGCGACGGGGACGCTCGCCGCCTCCAGGGCCGCCAGCAGGTCCCCCAGGCGGTCCTGGTCGACGACGACGGCCCGACCGCCGAACTGCAGCGACCCGGCGACCGTCCCGCCCGCCTCGCGGACCGCGTCCTCGACTACCCCGCCGTCGGCGTCCTCACACCGGACCCGCAGCCGGACCGGCTCGCCGTCGGCCGGGTGGTCGACCAGCGCCCGCACGGCTGGCGAGACGTACATCGCCCGACCGGTAGGACCCGGGCGGGGATAACCGCTCGGTCGCGGTTGAAAAGCCCCCGTACATGCGAGGCACCACCCTCACCTGGGATGGGCCGGATAGGCTCCGACGCTATGGCGGACCGCGAGCACGTCAGACAGCAGTTCGAGGAAGCGTTCGAGGGTGCCGACTACCCGGTCAACAGCCCGATGGACCTCGTCCCGGCGCTGCCGAACGGCCCGGCGACGTCGTTCGATATCGGCGACGAGACCATCTCCGCGATGGAGCTCAACCAGGAGGCCCAGGGGGAGGCGGACTACCCCTACGAGTCCGTCGACGACCTCGTCGACGACCTGATGGAGGGCCTCGAGGACGAGGGGTACGTCTGAGCGCGCCGCGCCGGACGACACCCACTTGTAGGGCCTCTCATCCCCCGCGAAACGCAGATACCCAAGAGCCCCGACTCCGTCCACAGATGGCATCCAAACGCTGGCGCCGCCCGGACCACGACTGGCGGGCCGCCGAACGCGAGTACACGGACGAGGTCGTCGCCGGCGGCGAGACCGTGCCGCGGCTGTTCCACGAGGCCGCCGAGCGCCACGCCGCGGGCGACGCCCAGTGGTACAAGGGCGGCGTCTACGACCGGTCGCTGACACCCGAGGTCCTCGAGCCGGCCCCCGACGGCGAGTTCGCGTCGGTGAGCTACGGCCGGCTGGCGACCATCGTCGAGGCGCTGGCCGCCGGGTTCCGCGACCTGGGCGTCGGCGCCGGAGACCGGGTCGCCGTGTACGGCGACACCCGGATGGAGTGGGCCCAGGCCGACCTCGGGCTCCTCACCGCCGGCGCGGTCGTCACGACGGTGTACACCGAGTCCTCGTCCGGGCGGGTCCGGTACCTGCTCGACGACCCCGGCGCCAGCGCGGTCGTCGTCGAGAACGAGTCGCTGCTGGAGACCCTCGCCGAGGTCGAGGCCGACCTCGACCTCGAGTTCGTGGTGCTCGTTGACGAGTACGGCGGCGACCGCGAGGACGTCTACACCCTGGCGGAGGTCCACGAGCGCGGCGCGGCGGTCGAGGAACCGCCCGTCGGGGAGTGGCTGGACGCCCGCGGCCCCGACGACCTCGCCTCGCTCATCTACACCTCCGGCACCACGGGCAAGCCCAAGGGCGTCCGGCTGACCCACGGGAACTTCCGGGCCAACGTGGTCCAGATCCGCAGGCGGTTCGGGCCCCGGCCGGACAAGCCCCCGGAGATGCCGACCATCGACGCCGACGGGCGGCTGCTCTCCTTTCTCCCGCTGGCCCACGTCTTCGAGCGCACGGCGGGGCACTTCGTGCCGCTGGTCTCGGGGTCGACGGTGGCCTACGCCGAGTCGACCGACACCGTCGGCGAGGACCTCGCTGCCGTCGGGCCGGACACCGCCAACTCGGTGCCGCGGGTGTACGAGCGGGTGTACGACCGGATGCGCGAGCAGGCCGGCGACGGCCTCGCCGGCCGGGTGTTCGCGTGGGCGGTCGACGTCGCCCGGACGTACGCCGACGCCGACGACCCGGGGCCGGCGCTCCGGGCCAAGCACGCCGTCGCCGACCGGCTGGTGTACTCGACGGTCCGCGAGGAGCTGGGGGGCAACGTCGAGGCGTTCATGAGCGGTGGCGGCTCAATCTCGACGGACCTCCTGAAGCTGTTCGACGGCATGGGCGTCCCGGTCAACGAGGGCTACGGACTCACCGAGACGTCGCCGGTGGTGTCGACCAACCCCTCCGAGGACCCCCGCCACGGGACCCTGGGGCCGCCCGTGACCGACTGCGACGTCCGCGTCGACGACACGGTCGTCTCCGGAGACCGCGAGCCCGAGCGCGGCGGCGACGTGGGCGAGCTGCTGGTCGCCGGCCCGAACGTGTTCGAGGGCTACTGGAACCGCCCGGAGGCCACCGCAGACGCGTTCGTCGAGCGCGACGGCCGAGAGTGGTTCCGGACCGGGGACATCGTGGAGCTGACCGACGACGGCTACCTGGTCTACCACGACCGGCTGAAGCAGGTGCTGGTGCTGGACACCGGCAAGAACGTCGCCCCCCAGCCCATCGAGGACGACTTCGCCACCGACGACCGCGTCGAGCAGGTGATGGTCGTCGGCGACGACGAGAAGTTCCTCGGGGCACTCGTGGTGCCGAACGTCGAGGCGCTCGAGCGGTGGGCCGACGCCCGGGGTCACGACCTGCCCGACGACCCCGCGGCCCGCGTCGACGACGACCGGGTGCGCGCGTGGCTCGGCGAGGCCGTCGAGGCGGTCAACGGGCAGCGCCCGAAGTCCGAGCGCATCCGGGAGTTCGAGCCGGTGCCCGTGGAGTGGACGCCGGACAACGACCTCCTGACCCCCTCGATGAAGAAGAAGCGCCGGGCAATCCGCGACCGGTTCGGCGACCGCATCGACCGCATCTACGGGCG
>CAYWNQ010000205.1:0-3602 GCA_964459695.1 uncultured Halobacteriales archaeon
ACGTCCTCGACGGTGTGGTGGTCGTCGACCGCCAGGTCGCCGTCGCAGCGCACGGTCAGGTCGAACAGGCCGTGGGCGGCGAAGGACTCGAGCATGTGGTCGAAGAACGGGAGTCCGGTGTCGACGGTGGTCTCGCCGTCGCCGTCGACCGCCAGCGTCACCTCGACGTCGGTCTCGGCGGTCTCGCGGGTGACGGCGGCCTCGCGGTCGGTCATGCCCGGACGTGTGGCGGGGTCGGTAAAGGGGTTTGCGCCCGCGTGCGGACGGTGGGCAGGGTCGGGTGGCTCCGTGGATTCTGGTGTCGCCGGGATGCGATCCGGTCTCTCACGTTCGCTTCGGGTTCGAGGACCGCCCGGGTCAATCGACCGCATGATCCCGCCTGACCGCGTACCGCGACCGTCAGGTCCACACCCTCGGGCAGGCCGTCGACGAACCCCTGAACGGCGGTGGCGGCGGTCCTGGCCACCGGGCTGGTGGCCGACCGCACCACCGGCTGGCCGCCTCCGGTGGCGTCAGCGCTCGACGACCAGCAGCGCGACGCGCTCGCGGACGAGGTCGGCCAGTGAGGCGTCGGTGGCGGCGAGTTCGGCGTCGGCCACGCCGAAGAACGACCGGACGCGGTCGGGGTCGTACTCGCCTAGCGTGTCGGCGGGGGCCACGAGGTCGGCCACGCGGTCGACCGCCGCGGCCTCCTCGCCGCCGTCGACCAGCACCACCACCGGCGTCTCGCCCTCGCCGACGCCCATCTCGAGGGCGCGGTCGATCTGGCGGCGACCGGCGGCGTACAGCAGCACCTCCACGGCCCGGTCGCGGGCGATGGCCTCGCCGCGCTCGCGCTCGCGGTCGGCCAGCGCCAGCGCCCGCTCGAGGTGCGCGCGGTCGACCACGTACCGGGCGTCGAACGCCTGGACCGTGGTACCGGTGGCGTCGGCGACGGCGTCGAGCCGGTCGACGAGGTAGTCCACGCTGGGGTGGTGGCCCCGCTCGTCGGCGGCCCCCGCGCCCACCACGACCCGACCCTCGACCAGCTCCATCAGAAGTCACCCAGGCTCGACTGGCCGCTGCCGTCGTCGCCGCCGTCGGGCGCGGCCGCGGCGTCGGGCGTCACCGCGTCCATCGAGGGCTCGGGGTGGCCGGCGTTCTCCAGCACCGTCTCGGCAGTCTTCTCGCGGCCCCTGAGCGCCCCGAGGACGACGGCCTTGTCGGCGTTCCGGAGGTCGGCGCGGGTCTCGATACCGGCCTCGAACAGCCGGCGGGCCCGCTTGCGCCCCACGTCCCGGACCCCGGCGAGGTCGATGAGCTCCTCCCGGACGCCGTACTCGACGCGCTTGCTGGCCTCGCGGACGGCCACCACGCAGTCCAGGTCCAGTTCGCCGGCCAGCGACTCCGCCGCCCCGAGCAGCCACTGGGCGGTGTCGACCTTGCCGCGGATGTCGCCGGGACCGACGCCGTATCGCTCGGTGATGCGGTCCTCCGCCACCTCGCCGGCCCAGTCCTCGAGCAGGCAGGCGGTCTTTAGCGCCGACAGCCAGTCGGCGAACGCCTCGTCGAACTCGCTGGGCATCGGCCCAAGGAACTCGCTCTCGCGCTCGTGGGCGAGCATCGTGTACTGCTCCTCGTCGCCGCTCCGGAGGTACAGCTCGTACATGTCCGGCGTCCGGGCGACGAGGTGGTACAGCCCCATCGCCGAGACCTCCCCGGCCCCGTCGGCGTCGCGCAGGCCGTCGATGATCTCGGCGGCGCTCATCGGGTCGAGGTAGAGCCGCGAGACGGTGTGGCCCAGCGGCGTGGCCCGGAGACGGCCCTCCTCCTCTGTCACGAAGTCGTTGGTGCGGAGGTACTGCAGCGTCGCGTCGACCACGCGCCGGAGCCGGCCCCGGTCGTCGGTCTGTTCGGCGTACAGCGTCGCCTCGAGGAACTCGAGCACGGAGTCGCGGGAGTCGGCGAACCCCGAGGCCACCGTGGCCAGCAGGTGGGTCCGCATCGCCGGCTCGGCGGCCAGCTTCGAGCGCACCGGCTCGGGGTCGGCCCAGACGTACCGCTCGAACAGCTCGTCGAGCTCGTCGTGGCTGTTGGCCAGCAGCACCGCCTCGCCGTACGGATCCAGCCCGGGCCGCCCCGCCCGGCCGAACATCTGGTGGACCTCCAGCACCGACAGCGGCGCCATCCCGCCGGCGGTGCCGTCGTAGCGCTGCCAGTCCCGGACCAGCACGCGCCGGGACGGCGTGTTGACGCCGGCGGCCAGCGTCGGCGTCGCGCAGACGCACTTGACCAGCCGGTCGCGGAACGCCTCCTCGACCAGCTCCCGGTGGCGGGGCGCCAGGCCGGCGTGGTGGAACGCCGCGCCGCCCTCGACGGCGTCGGCCAGGTCCTCGCTGGTCCCGGTGTCGCTAACCTCCCGGAGCTCGTCGGCCACCGCCCGGAGCGCCTCGCGCTCCTCGCGGTCCAGGTGGTCGGCCACCACGTTCGTCAGCCGACCTGCCGCGCCCTCGGCGTTCCGGCGGGAGTTGACGAACACCAGCGTCGAGCCGCCGTCCTCGAGCGTGTCCCGGACGACGGCGGCCTCCTGGCGCTCGCTGCCGCTCACGGGCAGGCGGCGCTGGCTCCCGTCGTCGAGGTGGAGCGCGTCGCCGTAGTGGACCCCCTTCCGGAGGTCGATGGGCCGCCACGTGGAGTCGACGAGCTCGGCGTCGAGCCACGCCGCCAGCTCGTCGGCGTTGCCGATGGTGGCCGACAGCGCGACCGTCTGGAGGTCGGGGTTGCGCCGCCGGAGCTTCGCCAGCGTCACCTCCAGCGTCGGCCCCCGCTCGCCGTCGTCGACCAGGTGGACCTCGTCGGCCACGACGCAGGCCAGGTCGTCGATCCAGGGCGCGCCGTTGCGGACCAGCGAGTCGACCTTCTCGCTCGTGGCGACCACCACGTCCCGCGTGGCGAGCCACTCGCCGTCGCTCTCGTAGTTGCCCGTCGAGACGCCGACGTCGACGCCGTACTCCTCGTAGGCCTCGAACTCGGCCTTCTTCTCGGAGGCCAGCGCCCGCAGCGGCACGATGTACAGCGCCATGCCGCCCGACGCGACCGCCGACAGCATCGCCAGCTCCGCGATCAGCGTCTTGCCCGACGCGGTCGGCACCGAGGCCACCAGGCTCTCGCCGTCGGTGACGCCGGCCGCGACGGCCTCGGCCTGGGGCGGGTAGAGCTCGTCGATGCCCTCGCCCCGCAGGTGCTCGGGCACCCACTCGGGCACGCCCCCGACCTCGTCGACGTCCATGTGGGTCGGGGTAGCGCGTTCTCGCGTTTAAACCTCCCGTCGGCGGTCGGGGTGGGGGCTGCCCGCGACCTACTCGACCCAACAGCAACCGGGCACGGGTCAGCCACCGTCCACGAGCTCCAGCTTCTCCCCCCGCGAGAGCCCCTTGATCTCGGCCTCCCGGGCCATCGCCGCCGACCGCGAGCCGTGGGGCTCGACGTGGACCAGGTCGACGGGCGTGCGTCCGCGGGTGTAGCTGGCGCCCTCCCCCCGGTCGTGCTCGGCGACCCGTCGCTCGACGTCGGTGGTGTAGCCGGTGTACAGCGTCCCGTCGGCGCACTCGAGGACGTAGACG
>CAYWNQ010000206.1:0-3518 GCA_964459695.1 uncultured Halobacteriales archaeon
ACGAGGCCGCCGAGGAGCCCCCGCCGATCCAGGGCGGCGTGGCGTCGACGCTGATAGACACCGCCGGCGGCATCGCGCTCCGGCCGTTCCTCGAGGACCCGGTCGGGGGCAGCGTCGCGACCATCAACCTGAACGTCAACTACCTCCGGCAGGCCACCGACGACCTGGCCGCCACCGCCGAGGTCGTCCGGGCGGGCAGCACCGTCGGCGTGGCCTACGTCGAGGTCGAGAGCGAGGTGCCCGACGAGGGGACCCGTCCCGTCGCCGCCGGGATGGGCGCCTACCGGCTGTTCACCGACTGAGTGGCCGGCGCGGGTCAGCCGAACGAGACCGCCTCGGGCGACGACGAACACGGCCGGCGGTTTCGGTCGCGGGCGTCCGAACTCACGCCCGAGTGACTTTTCCCCCTCCCGACCGTCCGACCGGCCATGCGACCACGCGCCGGACTCCTCGTCGCGCTGCTGGTCGTCCTGGCCGGCTGCTCGGTGGGCTACCAGGCCCCCGCCGACGGCGCCGGTGGCCCGACCGCCACCCCGACGGCCACGCCCGCCGACGGGACGGGGCCGACGCCCACGCCCGGAACGCCGGCGGACCCGGCCACCGACGTCCTGGGCTGGGAGTCCGGGTACTGGCACAACGAGTCCATCGCCGTCGACCGGTCCGACGGGCTCGACGGCGACGAGCGCGACGCGCTCGTCGCGCGCACGATGGCGCGCGTCGAGGTCATCCGCGGGCTGGAGTTCCGCGAGCAGGTACCCGTCAACGTCGTCTCCCGGGAGGTCTACCGCGAGCAGTACGCACCCACGACCGGCAACGTCTCGACGTCGTTCCTGGCGTTCGACAACGCGAAGTTCGAGGCCCTGTTCCTGATCGGCGAGGACCGCAACTCCCTGGCCGTCCAGGACCGCAACCGGGGCTCGAACGTCCTGGGGTTCTACAGCCCGCGCAACGACACCATCGTCATCGTTAGCGACGCCGAGACGCCCGACATCGACCGGTCGACGCTGGCCCACGAGCTGGTCCACGCCCTCCAGGACCAGCACACCGACCTGCTCGAGACCAACCGGTCGACCCGCGAGGCCTACAACGCCGTCAACGGCCTCATCGAGGGCGAGGCGAACCTCGTCCAGCGGCGCTACGACGAGCGCTGTACCGGCGGCGCCTGGGACTGCCTCGACCGGCCCCAGCGCAGCGGGTCTGGCGGCGGCGACCTCCACCTGGGCGTCTACATCCTCAACTACTTCCCGTACAGCGAGGGGCCGTGGTTCGTCAAGTCGTTCCTGGCCGACGGCGGCTGGGACCGCGTCGACGAGCTCTACGCCGACCCGCCGGCCAGCACCGCCGCGGTCGTCGACCCGTCGACCTACGACGGCACCGCGCCGTCGGTGTCGCTCGAGGACCGCCAGTCCGACGCCTGGACGCGCCTGGCCCCCGACCCCCGCCGCGAGGGCTCCGCGCGCGCCGACCACGCGTCGCTGGGCCAGTCGGGCATGGCGGCGATGTTCGCCTACACGCTGTTCGACCCCTACAACCAGACCGCCGTCATCACCCGCGACCAGTTCCTCAACGCCGAGGGGCTCCAGGTCAACCAGTCGCGGCCGTTCCGCTACGACTTCCCCGCGGTGGCGGGCTGGGCCGGCGACCGGCTGCACGTCTACTGGCAGCCCGACGCGACCGACCCGGCCAATGCCACGGCCTACGTCTGGAAGTCCGGTTGGGAGACTCCCGCAGAGGCCCGGGAGTTCGCGGCGGCCTACCGCGAGCTGCTCGCCCACTGGGGCGGCGACCGGGTGGGCCCGGACACCTGGCGGATCGACGGCGGGCCGTTCGCCGACGCCTTCCGCGTCACCGTCGAGGGCTCGTCGGTCGTCGTGGTGAACGCGCCGTCCGTGGACGGCCTGGACGCGGTGCGTCCGGGGTCCGGGAGCTGATGGCCGGCCGGCGCCGGGGAGCCGCGGCGCTCGTCCTCGCGGCGCTGCTGGTCGGCGCGGGCTGCTCGGCCGGCGTCCGCCTGGGCTCGCTCGCCGACGACGGGACGCTCGGCCGGGAGGACGGCTACCGGTGGGACGCCGACCTCGACGTGACCGCCGGCGACGGGCTCGACGCCGGCGAGCGCCGCGCCGTCGTCGCCCGCACCATGGCTCGCGTCGAGCGCATCCGCGGCCTGGAGTTCCGTCACCGGGTCCCGGTGGAGGTACTCGACCGCGAGACCTACCGGCGCCGGCAGGCCGACCGGAACCGGTCGCTGGACGCCCTGGACGAGCAGGTGTTCGAGGCACTCTTCCTCGTCGGCGAGGACCGCACCGTCGGCGACGCCCTCGACGCGGTGTACGGCAGCACGGTCGCGGGCTACTACGCGCCGGGCCCCGAGGAGATCGTCGTCGTCAGCGACGCCGCGACACCTCGCATCGACCGGACGACGCTGGTCCACGAGCTGGTCCACGCCCTCCAGGACCAGCACCACTCGTTCGGCGGTCGACCGGCCACCCGCGACGCCCGGCTGGCCGCCGACGGCCTGGTCGAGGGCGACGCCGACGCCGTCGAGGCCGTCTACGAGCGACGGTGCGCCGCGGGCTGGCACTGCCTCCCCCGGCCGGCGGGCGGCGCCGGCGGGAGCGACCCGGTCGACCAGGGGGTGCTGCTGGCGGTGTACGCCCCCTACGCCGCCGGACCCGAGTTCGTCGGGGCGCTCCGGGGCCGCGGCGGCTGGCCGGCGGTCGACGCGGCCTACGACCGGTTCCCGGCGAGCACCGAGCAGGTGATTCACCCCGCGCTGTATCCCGACGAGAAGCCCGTCGACGTCACCGTCCCCGACCGGGCCGGCGGTGGCTGGACCCGCGTCGACCACGACCCCGTGGCCGACACCGTCGGCGAGGCCTCCATCTACGCCATGCTGGCCGACGCCGGCCGGGTCGACCGCGAGGGCGCCGCCCGGTTCGACTACGACCACCCGACCTCGGCGGGCTGGGCCGGCGACGCGCTCGTCGCCTACCGGGACGGCGACCGGTTCGGCTACGTGTGGCGGACGCGGTGGGACTCGCCCGCCGATGCCCGGGCGTTCCTCGAGGGCTATCGGGGCGTGCTCGACGCGCGCGGCGCCGAGGCGGTCGGCGACGGCCTCTACCGCATCGAGGCGGGACGGTTCGCCGACGCGTTCCGGGTGCGCCGGCAGGGCGACACCGTCGTCGTGGTCAACGCGCCGACCGTGGACGGCTTGGACGCGGTCCACGCCTCGGGGTGAGGGTGCGTCGGCGCTGGGGACGACCGATATAGCCCGACGCAACCCACTCGACCGCATACTTCCGCCTGCCTTCCCCCGCGAGCGCTACTCCTGCTCGAGCCCAGGAGCACCGCCGGAAAGTCCCCGCCCGCTCTCCCGCCGCAACCGCCCCCGACCGCTGCTCTTGCTTGAGCCGATCGTACCGCGGGAAAGCCCCCGCCCGCTCTCCCGCCGCAACCGCCCCCGACCGCTGCTCTTGCTTGAGCCGATCGTACCGCGGGAAAGCCCCCGCCCGCTC
>CAYWNQ010000207.1:0-3503 GCA_964459695.1 uncultured Halobacteriales archaeon
CGTGACCGTCGCCTTCCCCACGACGGCGACGCTCAGTACCGCCCCACGGAGGTGGTCGGCGTGACCGTCGCCGTCGTGCGCTTCGGCGGCAGCAACTGCGACCGCGACGCGGTGCAGGCGCTCGCCCACCTCGGCGTCGACGCCGAACTCGTCTGGCACCGCGACGGCCTCCCGCCGGACGTCTCGGGCGTCGTGCTCCCGGGCGGGTTCTCCTACGGCGACTACCTCCGCGCGGGGGCGATGGCCGCGCGGTCGCCCGTGATGGACGACGTCCGCGACGCCGTCGCCGACGGGACGCCGCTGCTGGGGGTCTGCAACGGCGCCCAGATCGGCTGCGAGGCCGGGCTGACCCCCGGCGCGTTCACGGTCAACCGCAGCGCCCGGTTCCAGTGCGAGCACGTCCACCTCCGGGTGGAGAACGCCGACACGCGCTGGACGCGCGCCTACGACCAGGGCGACGTCGTCACGCTGCCCATCGCGCACGGCGAGGGCCGGTTCGAGGTCGACGACGACCGGCTCGCGCGACTGCGCGACGAGGACCGCGTGCTGTTCCGGTACTGCGACGCCGACGGCGTGACCACCGACGCGGCCAACCCCAACGGCTCGCGGGACAACGTGGCGGCCGTGCTGGGCGCCGAGGACCACGTGGCCGTGCTGATGCCCCACCCCGAGCGGGCGACGCTGCCCGACGTCGGCGGCACGGACGGCCAGGGCGTCCTACGCGGCCTCGCCTGACTCCGTTGGACCGGCAACGACCCGGTGCTCGCCGCCCCTCAGTCCTCGTCGGTCGCCAGCTGCTCGCGCACGGCGGGCGGCATCTCAGCGCGCACGGACTCGGGGAGCTCCGCCGGCCCGTCGTCGGCGAACTCCGGCGCGGCGACGCCGGAGGGGTCGAACAGCTGGAGGGCGGCGTGGATGGTCGACCAGTCGTCCTCCTCGGCGGCGTCCCGGAGGCTCTTGGTCGGTGCGGCCAGCAGCTGGGACACCAGGGCGTCGGCCAGCGACTCGACGACCTCGCGCTGCTCGTCGGAGAGGTCGCCGGCCCGCTCCAGGTCGGCCAGCGCCCGCTGGAGCTCCTCGCGCTTGACGCGGTCGGCGCCGCGGTGCATGGCCGCGACCACCCGGTCGGCGCGCTTGCGCTTGTACCGGGTCATCAGGTGGTCGAACTCCGCGTCGATCATCGCCTCGACCTCCTCGGCGGCGGCCCGCCGGTGGTCGAACGTCTCGTCGCGGACGTCCTCGAGGTCGTCGAGGTCCCGGACCTCGACCGCCGGCAGCGCCGCCGCGCCGGGGGCGACGTCCCGCGGACGGGCGAGGTCGACCACGAACGTCTCGCCGGCGCCGGACAGCGCGGGGCGGCCCATCACGTAGTCGTCGCTGCCGGTCGCCGTGACCGCGACCGTCGCGGCGGCCAGCGCCTCCGGCAGCGCCTCGATGTTCGCCGCCTCCGCGTCCACGTCGAGGCTGTCGGCGACGTGGGCAGCCCGCTCGGGGCTGCGGTTGAGCAGCACGACCTTCCCGACCCGGTCGTCGAACGCCTTGGCCGCGAGCCGGGCCATCTCGCCGGCGCCGACGACGACCGCGGTCGCGCCGTCGAGCCGGCGCTCCTCGCCGGCCAGCCGGACGGCGGCGCTGCCAAGCGAGACCACGCCCTCGTTGATGGCGGTCTCGTCGCGGGCGCGCTCGCCGACGTGCAGCGCCTTGCCCAGGGCCTCGTCGAGCTGGTCGCCGACGGCGCCGACCGACCGGGCGGTCTCGACGGCCGCGCGGACCTGGCCGAGGATCTGGTCCTCGCCGACGACCATCGACTCCAGCCCGGCGGCGACGCGCATCAGGTGCCGGAGGCTCTCCTCGTGGCCGAGCCACCGGACGGCCCGCTCGGGGACCTCGCCGACCAGGTCGCCCAGCACGCGCCGGGCCCGGTCGGCGTCGTCGGTGACGACGTAGGCCTCGACGCGGTTGCAGGTGCCGAGCACGAACGCCTCGTCGACGGATCGGTCGAGCAGCCGCCGGAGGGCGGCCTCCGTCGAGGGCGGGCCCGCGGCGTCGATGTCGTCGAGCGTGGCGCGCTCGTGGGAGACGCTCACGCCCGAGACCAGTCCTGTGTCGTACATCACGTGTCACCGAGGACGTCCGCCACCACTGCCGCAGCCGTTTCCCGGACGTTGGCCCCGCCCGCACCTAAATCTGTCCAAACGTCGGTCGACGCCACGACCGCCCGGACCGCCGCCCGTCGGCGCTCCGGCGCGACCTCGCGCTCCCGGAGGTCGGCCCGGAGCGCCGCCGTGAGCTCGGCCATCGCCCCGGCGTCCTCGACCTCGTCGGCGATCCGCCGGCGGAGGTGGCGGGCGAGCGCCGGGCTCCGGCCGCCGGTCGACACCGCCACGACCACGGGGTCGTCCCGGACGGTCGCGGGCACCAAGACGCTGCCGGCGGCCCGGTCGCCGGCGCGGTCGGCCCGGTTGTGCAGGACGCCGCGCTCGTCGGCCGTCCGGGCGACGGCGTCGTTGACCGCCGCGTCGTCGGTCGCCGCCACGGCCAGCGCCGGCCCGACCCGGTCGAACCAGCCGGGGACGTCCTCGGGGCCCGGCGCCGCCCGCGCCCGCTCGGCGCCGCCGAAGCCCGCGTCGGCGAAGTCCGGAGCCACCACCACGACCGCGGCCTCACGGGCGAACCGCCGGGCCTTCCGGGCGCCGACCGTCCCGCCGCCGAACACCAGCACGGTCTCGTCGGTGAAGTCGTGGACCAGCGGGATCATGGCTCGGTGTTGGCCGCCGCGCGCTCGTCCAGCCGGATGCCGGTCTTCTTCAGGATGCGCGTCGAGAACAACGTGTCCCACTCGTCTTCGGCGACGTCCCAGTGGGCGGCCATCCGGTCGCGCACCTGTCCGATGCGCTCGCGGCTCTCGGCCTCGCTGCGGCCGTGGGTCATCGCGAACACGTTGTACGGCCAGACGCCCTCGTGGCGCGGCCGCTCGTAGCAGTGGGTGACGAACGGGAGCCCGGCCACGTCCGGGCCCACGTCGCCCACGACGCCGTCGGGGACGTCCCACACCGTCATCCCGTTCTCGGTGTAGCCCAGCGCGTAGTGGTTCGGGACGACGCCGACCCGCCGGACCTTGCCCGCCGCCAGGAAGCGCCGCAGCGTCCGCACCACCCAGTCGGTCGACGCGTCGAGGTCGGCGGCCACGTCGGCGTACGGCGTCGCCGTCACCGGGAGCCCGTCCTGGACGGCGAGCACCAGGTCGCGCTCGTCGGGGGTCAGCGTCCCCCGGTCGGCGGGATCGACCGTCGGCCCCAGGTCCGAGCAGTCCACGTCGGCGTCGGCCAGCGGCCCCTCGACCGGGAACTTCGCCTCCACGCGGAACTCCCGCTGCTTGGGCATGTCGTAGGTCTCCTGGCCGGTCTCGGCCTCGACGTCGGCGAGCACCGCCGCGACCCGGTCGGGGTCGGCCACCGAGACGACGAACCACATGTTGAGGTGGGGGTGCTCGCGCTCGTAGT